>ONMK01000001.1 GCA_900318905.1 uncultured Eubacteriales bacterium
GGAGGACGCAGGAATCCTGACGGATTCCGAGGACGACAACGCAGTTATGCGGAATTTAACGCAACAGATGTTAAAGGGTTTTATTGGATATTAGTATAATACCTAAAAAGGCGGACAGCCTTAACTGCCCGCCGTATTTCAGGTTTTTGATTTTATCAGCTTTGCCAGGTACTTAATGAAGTTGTCGCCCGCTATGCCGTTTTGCTCGTAGCCGCCCTTTTTAAGCACCTGATTTACCGCGATTTGGGTTCCGTCGCCGAAAATGCCGTTTTCGTCCATGCCCTGTGTCGTTATACCCAGCCGCTTTGCAAGGATAAGCATTTCCTTTAAGGCCAAAACGCCTGTTCCTTTGTCCTTGTAGCGGTAACCCGTGCTGTCGAGCACCTTGTCAGATTTTTTCCAGCCGTTGTAACCGCCGTTTTTGATAATTGTCGGGTAATCCTTGTAGCACCTATCCTGGTCGATAACGCCAACCCCGGGAATGCTGGGGCTGTCAATAAAGTTCTGCTCGCCGCCGTACTGCCACATTCCCATGTTATTTCCGTAGTACTGCGGGACCTTCCACCACTGTGCAAACCAAAGGTCGCAGCTGTTGAGCACCTCGGAGGAAATATAGTTGTTGATCTCCTCAAGCCCCGTGTAGATCATCGGGTAATAGCCCGCGGCGCGCACGCCCTCGACAAAGGTTTTGCACACATTATTGATGTTTGAATACGTCATGCCGCCGTGGCGCTCCTTGTAGCCGTCGCCGTCCTCCATGTCGATAGCCACGGGCAAAGTCGGGCGCTTGCCCTTTAAAAGCCTTAAAACATGCTTGACCTCGCTTTGGGCGTCAGCCGTGCTGAGCGCGTAGGAATAAAGGTATGCTCCCCACGGAACGCCCGCCGCCTCGCATTTGCGCACGTTGTTTTCAAACTGGGTGTCGTCCTGCATTTTTAAGTCGCTGCCGTAGCCGCAGCGGATCATGACAAAATCATAGCCCGCCTTTTTTATTGCCTCTATGCTTACATTTCCGTTGAGCGACGAAATATCAACGCCCTTTTTTCCGACTAAACTCATATTTTCTCTCCTTCCTCCGCTTTGGACACAACATCCGCAGCGTTTACGCCTGAATAAAAAACTTTCTTCATTTTTAACGTCCTTTCACTATCATTCTATGAAGAGGCGCCGTTTTGGTGAAACACCCCTTCACTAATAGCGAATAAACGCGAAAAAATGCATGCAAGTATGCAATTTTTCAAAAAGTTTTTTAAAATTTTTTTATTTGGCGGCGGAAACGCCCGCTCTATTGCATTTTCGTGCAATAATGATATAATAAGAAAAGGAGATGATTTGATGAATACCGAATTATATAATCAGGCAAAACAGGCGGCTGAGGAAATTATCGAAGCCGCAAAGCTTAAACCGGGCGATATTTTGGTGGTAGGCTGCTCGTCAAGCGAGGTTACGGGCGGAGTTATCGGCCACAATTCAAGCCTTGAGACTGCCGAGCAGGTTTTCGGCGGAATTTACGAGGCAGCTCAGGCAAAGGGCATATTCCTTGCCGCACAGTGCTGCGAGCACCTTAACCGCGCCGTCTGCGTTGAGCGCGCCGCGGTCCCGAACGCCGAGACCGTTTGGGTAGTACCCCAGCCAAAAGCGGGCGGCTCGTTTGCCACAACCGCATACCGCACTTTTAAAGAGCCCGTTATGCTGGAGGAGATAAAGGCTGACGCGGGGCTTGACATCGGCGGCACCTTAATAGGAATGCACTTAAAGCGTGTAGCCGTGCCCGTAAGGCTCAGCCTTGACCGCATTGGCAGCGCGATTCTGCTTGCCGCAAGGACCCGCCCGAAATATATCGGCGGCGAAAGAGCGAAGTATGAATGATTTTCCGGTTAGTGGTTAGTATTTCTAAGTATGAAAAACAGGGACGTGTCAGAAAAAGCACGTCCCTGTTTTATTATTGGATCCGGCAAAAGCGTCAATTCCGCATTACGGCTCCGAATTGATTTGTCACCACGGCTTGATCGTTCCCGTGAGCTCGCTTACGCTTTTTATTCCGTTGCCGTCGAGGAATTTGTTTATTCCCTCGTTGATTTTAATAGGCGCGTACGGGTCGGAGAACAGCACCGTGCCGATTTGCAGCGCCGTGGCGCCCGCGATAAGCATTTCAACGGCGTCCTCCCATGTAGAGATTCCGCCCATACCGATGATCGGGATCTTTACGGCGTTTGATACCTGCCACACCATTCTGACCGCCACCGGGAAAACCGCCGCGCCGCTGAGGCCGCCGGTGTTGTTGCGGATGATCGGTCTGCGGCTGTTTATGTCAATGCGCATACCCGTGAGGGTGTTTATCATTGAAACAGCGTCCGCGCCTTCCGCCTCAGCCGCCTGAGCGATTGAAGCTATGTCCGTAACGTTGGGGCTTAGCTTTACAACAAGGGGCTTTTTGCAGTGAGCGCGCACCTGTTTTGTAATGTTTCCCACCGAATCGCAGCTTGTTCCGAACTGAACGCCGCCGCTTTTTACATTGGGGCAGGAGATATTAAGCTCGATCATATCCGCGTCGGTTTCGCTTAGCTTTTCAGCCATTTGGCAGTATTCCTCAACCGTGTTGCCGGCGATATTCGCTATTACGACCGTGTTTTGCTGTTTCAGCCACGGCAGATCCTCTTTTATAAACACGTCCACGCCGGGGTTCTGCAGTCCTACCGCGTTGAGTATCCCCGAAGGCGTTTCAGCGATTCTTGGCGGCGGATTGCCGTCGCGCCTTTTTAATGTGATTCCCTTGCACGAGATACCGCCCAACGCGCTGAGCGGATAAAACTCGCCGTATTCCCTGCCGAAACCGAAGGTTCCCGACGCGGCAATAAGCGGATTGTTGAACTTTACGCCCGCGACCTTTACCGATAAATCAGCCATTAAAACACTACCTCCTCAGCGTTGAATACAGGACCGTTTTTGCAGACATGCTGCATGATTTCCTCGCCGTTTTTGCGAACCTTTACCGCGCACACAAGACAGGCTCCCACGCCGCAGCCCATGCGCTCCTCAAGCGAGATCTGACACGGCTTGTTGAATTCGGCGCAGACCGCCGCAACCGCCTTGAGCATAGGAGTCGGACCGCAGGCGCATACCTCGTCGATTTCAGCTATCCTCTCGCGAAGCAGATCGGTAACAAAGCCCTTTCTGCCCGCGCTTCCGTCGTCGGTACAGAGCAGCGTTTCGCCTTCGGCTTTAAACTCGTCCTGCAAAATTACAAGCGACTCATTTCTGAAGCCCGTGATGATGAGCGGATCATCACACTGCTTGGCGGTATAGAGCATAGGCGGAGCGCCTATTCCGCCGCCTATCAGGCAGCAGCGTCTGCCCTGCTCGATTTTAAAGCCGTTTCCGAGCGGAACAAGCACATCAACCATATATCCCGGCTGCATTTGTGACATTATTTTTGTGCCCTCGCCCTTGACCTGGTACACAAGCCTGAGCACGTTTTCGCTTGCGTCGCATATTGAAATAGGGCGGCGAAGCGTTTTTCCCGGAACATAAACATGCGCGAACTGTCCGCAGCTTACAGGCAGATCGTCCTGAACATACTCAAGGCGCATATCAAAGATCCCATCCGCGATTTCCTCATTTGAGAGCAGCTTTAGCTGCCTTACATCATATTTCATTTGTCCGCTCTCCTATTCGTAATCCAATATCAAAATAATCAGCCGCCGCTCGCTGTACGAGCTTAGCTTGCAATCGCTGCTGAGCGTGTTTGCGCCGCCGTTTATTTCGTTTGCCGCTGTCATCCAGTCATAGGCGTACCCCTGCACTATTTCATCATAGGCGCTGTCAAAATCAAGGCTGTCACCGATAAGATAATTGCAGCTTTGCGCTCCTTCTGCCGCCGATTTTGCAAGATATTCGGCGCAAGCTTCCGATTCAAGCGAATCGACTGCAAGGGCATTGAGCGTAAAGTAGCTGTAGTCGGTGCTGTCGCACTGAGGCACATAGCCGTTGTACCAGATGTCCGACGCGCTGTATTCGCTGTAGGTCGGGGCGATTTTGTGATCCTTTTTGATTTCGTCGGTAGTGACATTAAAGTACAGGTGACTGCCGGCGTCGGTCACCAGGGCGCTTTCGGTATCGTCGCAGTCGTCCCATGTGATGTCGACCTGGTACCATTTTCCGTCAAGCTGAACGCAGTTCCAGATGTGATTGGTATTATCCTCGCCCTCAAAGCCCTGAGCCTGCCCCTGGATAACCCAGCAGTCGACTCCCAGTTTATCGCAGAGCAGCTGGAACGCGCGCGTATAGCCCTCGCACACGGCTTTTCCCTCTACCAGAGCGCCGTACGCGTTCTGCTCGTTGGCGCGGACGGTATCGCTTTTATGCAGCTCAACCGACTCCTCATCATAGGCGCAGTTTTTTATGATATAATCGTGGGCGTACAGCTCTTTTTCGTATGAGGAAGCTTCATTGGGAGCTTCCTGTAAAGCTGCGCTGACCTTTTCGTCAAGCTTTGCTTTCGCCTGCGCAAGTTTCTCGCCGCTCAGCTTAAAGGTGAGCTGAAGTGTCAGCTTGCCGCCGTCGTTGCTGTAATAATACGGCTCGGTTTCGTCGATCCAGAACACGTCGGGATGATCGTCCTTATAAAGCTCCAACACCTCGCCGGCCTTGTTTTCGTTGTCAAGGTTGTCCGTGGTGAATTCCTCGCTTTCATCTTTATAAACCACGGAATCGATCGCTTCATATAAACGCTGCTCCTCGACGGTTTGGAGCGCCTTGAAGCCGTAGCCTGTGTATTTTTCGGAAAGAGATACAGCGCCGGAGTGTGAAACCGCCTTTGAGGAAGCCTCGCTGCTGTCATCAAAAATTACCGAACAGCCCGACGCGGTCGCGAGTATCAGCGCCAAGGATGAGATCAGTAATTGTTTTCTCATCTTCATATGCTTTTCAAAAGTTCTGTAAGCGCCTTTTCGGCGTGTGTAACGTCGGCTTTTGCGCAGTGCCCAAGTACATTGCCGCCTGCTTTTGTAATATAACTGTCTGACGCGCTTTCAAACGTTACGCTGTCCGAGGAGCCGTCGGCAAAGGTATAAATAATCTCAAACGCATCGGTTCCGCTGCCGCTGTCGGGTTTTACATCGGACATGACTATAAGCGAAGCGGCATCATAGAACGCTGTGAAGCTGCCGAGCTCAACGTCTTTTCCGTTGTATGTTACCTCGGTCACCGTCGACTTGGTCTCGCTGCCCTGATTATCGGTAGTAACGCTTTCGTGGGTTTTAAGCTCAAATTCGTAGGTTCTGCCGCCCGTTTTTACGGTCATGCCCGTAAGCTGAGTCATTTTCGGGTTCAGCGCGTATTCATAGCAGAGCTTTTCATAGCTTGTTTTAGCCCATGCCGCCTTATCTGCCGCTATTTTATAAACAACCTTTCTTCCGCTCACCATCAGGTTCACGTTTCCGTCGCCGTCGGGCTTTGAGGCGATAAGCTCGATCGTTTCGTCGGGATATACCGCTTTGACACACGCGTTTGGATTTGACAGTCCAAAGTCATTTAGCTGAGCGTCCGAGGGGTTGACAGCCCTTACTTCCTCGGCGTACAGTCCGCGTATTCCGCCCGATACAAGGCTGCTTTCATTCTCGTTTGCAAAGCGGCTGTCGGGCGCGGTCATCGCAAATGACGCGGAATAGTTTTCGTTTGTGTTGGGTACAAGCTCGATTTCCTCGGGGAAGGCTGCGCCCGAAAGCTTTATTGAGCTTGCGCTGTTGTTTGAGGCGCTGTCGCCCGTTTTGTTTATTGTAAGGCTTATCAAATCGGTAACGCCGTAATCAAACGGCGCGACGGTTTCGGTGTCGGCTACATATACGGCGTCGCCCGTGCCGAATTTTACATAAGTGCCTGCCTGCTGAGGCGCGTCGTCGCCCACGATTATGATCGCCTTTGTGCTGTCGCCGTAGCTGACAGTGACGGTTGAGCGGGGCTTGTCAAAGCCGAAGTCGCCCGCCTTGCTTTTGTCGACGGACGCGACCTTTGAGAACATCAGCTTTGCCGCCGCGCTTGCGATCATATCCGGGTTGCCGGCCTGCAGATCAAAATCCTCATAGCCCTTTACGGTGTACACCGTGGCCTCGCCGCTCGGGGTATTTGAGATTACGTCAAATGAGCCCTTATTGTTTTCGACATGGATGTTTCTTATATCGGCAGGCTTATACTCCATAAGCTCTCCGCCGCCGTTGTTTTCAACTTTGCCGTTTTCGTCAAGCTTTACCGCCGCCTGGTGAACGCCGTCGGAGTCGACGCTGCGCGTAAGGCTTGCGCCCTCGTCAAAGGTAGCCGTTTGGGTATCGCTGTTTCCGCCCTTTGGAGCAAACACAAGAACAAGCACTGCCGCCGCAAGAACAGCGGCGATTGCCGCGCCGATAATAATGCCCTTTTTCTTATTCATCACTTATTCCTCCTGCGGAGCCAAAGGACGATTCCCGTTACGAGAATAAGCGCGGGTACGGTAATTACAAAGATGATAAGGATCGCGTTTGTGGTACTCGCCGTCGGCTTGCCCAAGGTGGGCGTCTGCAAAGTCCTACCCTCGATAACTACCGTATTGTCGTCCTTGTCGGCGATAGTGTTCACAACATTCATAAAGTAAGCGCCGTTGTTAAAGCTGTAGTAATTCATCATCTCGGTGCTGAACATCGAGCTTGAGCTGAACACGATCACGTTTGAGTAAGCGTCATCGCCCGCCTTTGAACCCTCGGCGGCGATCGCTATCGGCTCGCCCTTTACATGGCTGCGGATATCAAAGCTCTTGTCGGCGTCGTTGGGGTAAATTCCCGCGCCCTTAGAGGTGTTTAGCAGCGCGTGAGCCGTATTTGCGTCGGTGATTTCTATGCCTGTGGCAAAGTTTGCTGCCACCGGAACATTTGCGTTTTTGAGGTTTTCGGTATATTTGTCGCAGTAATCCGTAAGGAAGGTATATACCGAATTGGGGTTCCAGCGGTAATCGTCGTTTGTTTCAAAAACGAAGCCCTTGTTAAGCTCCATGCCCCAGTCCTTTAGCAGCGCGTCAAGGTTGGGCGTTTTCATATCCTTAAGGTAGGGCGTGGCGTTGGGAACATAAATAAGGGTTTTGCCCTTTTTGCCGCCGTTGTCGAGCCATGTGCGCAGCTTTTCGGCGGCACTGTCGCTTAAGTCGACCTGAGGAGCGAAAATAAGCACAAACTGAGCGTCCTTATCAAGCTCGCCCGTCAGAAGCGAGACCTCGTTTACCTGATAGGCGTTATCCGAGAGCAGCTTTGTAAGCTCGTCGTAGCCCGTGTTGCCCTCGCCCGTAGAGGAGTTGTAGCCGCCCTCGCCTTCGCCGGTCATAACATCGACAATAACGCGCTCGTCGCTTGTTACATACAAAGTTCCCTTGGCGACAGCCTGCTCTATTGTTGTGCCCGTCCAGCTGTACGCCTGGTAGTAGGCGTAGTAATTCTCGTCATAGGTAAAGCAGTCGGTTATATCAAGCCCCTTGTACTGGTCGCCGCACTCTATCACGCCGACGGTCTCCTTTGTTTTCCAGTTTATATTCTCATATTTCTTGGCAAAATTCGGGTTCTCGGTCGTGTCGACAAAGTCATATGTAAACCTGCCGTCCGATTTTGCCTCCATTTTGTCGAGCAGGTTCTTTGCCTGCACAAAATATGTGCCCGAATCAAGGAAGGTCTTTTCGTCGGCGACTATATGGAAGCTGACGTCCTTTTTTAGATGGCTCATTATCTCAACGGTGTCGTCGTTTAGCTCAAACGCCTTGTTCGAGGTGAAGTCCGCCTTTAAGTCGGGGTACCTGTCAACAAGCAGCCCCACAATCACATTTACAAGCACAACGACCGCCACGGCAATAGCGGTTATTGAGATCGCCTGTATCCTGTGGCGCGTTTTGCGCGAGCTCATCGCTTGTTTGAATTTGCCGCCTTTTTTTGCGGTTTTATTTTCGAAAGGGGTAACGTCCTTTTTCGCAGTCATATTATCCCTCCTTAATTCCAGCGGCGTCTTTCAAGAACGCGTGTTGTAAGGAACAAAAACAGTCCCGCCGCGCTCAGGTAGAACACCACGTCAACTATGCTTAAAATGCCGTAGGTAAAGTTTTTATAGTATTCAAGGAAATTGATTTTTTCCAGAACAAACGTGATCCACTTTATCGGGATAATGCTGATAAAGTAGTCCATTGTGTCGATAACAAGACCTACGCCCATGCCCACAACAGCCGCTACTACCATGCTCTCGGTAAGCGATGAAATAAATATATTTATCGCGATAAGCGCCGCTCCCAGCAGGAAAATGCCTATAAGCGTACACAGCACCACCGACCACTGCGGCTTTGCGAAAATCGAGATAACTATAGCGTAAATCAGGAAAATCCCGCAGCACAGCGCGTAAATGGTAAGCGCGCCGAAAAACTTGCCCAAGACGATCTCTGTTAAACTTATGGGAGAAGTCAGCAGCGCCTGGTCGGTTTTCTGCTTTTTTTCCTCGGAAAAGGTTTTCATTGTAAGCACGGGAATAATGAACATTACAATGTAAAACATGTTGGCGAATACATAGGAAAGGCTTGTTGAGTCGCCTATGAAACAGTAAAAATAGAAGAAAAAGCCCGAAAAGAAAAAGTAAACCGCCAAAACGACATACGCTATAGCCGAGTTGAAATAACCCGACAGCTCGCGTTTATATACAGCGCTCATCAGCTTTCTCCCCCTTTCGTTGTATCGGTAAGTTTAAGATACAGCTCCTCAAGGCTGTCGTCGCCCGACTTCATTTCAAGAATGGGGCAGTTTATGCGCACCATCGCGTTGAAAACGGAGCGGCGGATGTCCTCGCCCGATTTGTAGCCGATTATATATTCATTAGCCTTGCCCTGCGCCGCCTGCTTTTTAACGCGGATAACCTCGGGGATTTTATTGAGCTCCGACGAGATATCCGACGATTTGCCCTCGGCGGTCAAGGTCATTCTGCGATCGTCGCTGAGGACTTCATGCAGCTTATCCGCCTTTGCGTCGGCTATTATCCTGCCCCCTGAAATTATAATAATGCGGTCGCAGGTAGCGGAGATCTCGCTCAAAACATGCGACGAAAAAATAACCGTGTGCTTTTTGCCCAGGCTCTTTATAAGCTTGCGTATCTCAATTATCTGCCTCGGGTCAAGGCCGACGGTCGGCTCGTCGAGGATAATAACGGGCGGATTTCCGAGCAGCGCCTGAGCAAAGCCCACGCGCTGGCGGTAACCCTTTGACAGGTTCTTGATAAGCCGTTTGCCGTGGTCTGGCAGCCCCACAAGCCTCATTATCTCGTCTATATGCTCGTTTTTGGGGAGCTTTACACGCTTTAAGTCAAACATAAACTCAAGGTATTTGCGAACCGTCATATCCACATACAGCGGCGGGATCTCGGGCAGATAGCCGATTTTCTGCTTGGTTTTTTTCGGCTCGGCAAGTATCTCGCAGCCGTCGACGGTAACCGTGCCCTCGTTTGATGATATGTAACCCGTAATGATATTCATTGTGGTGGACTTGCCCGCGCCGTTAGGCCCCAAAAAGCCCAGCACCTCGCCGGTATCAACGGTAAAGCTTATGTTGTCAAGCGCCGTTATTTTGCCGTAGCGTTTTGTGAGGTTCTTGACCTCGATCATTCCTGTCACTCCTTTTCGGTTGTTTGTTTAATTTTTTATACCATTTTATATTGTACCATAACCCGAAAGAATTTGCTAGGTTTTTTTTGTAAAAATTCAGCTTTTCTTCACATTTTTTCACAATGCGGTTTTTTTTGAAATAATCCGGCAAGAATAAAAGAAAAGGAGTGGTTTTATGCAATTTTTATACGCCTATATAACGGGCGGACTTATTTGCGTTATAGGTCAGCTGCTTATCGACAAAACCTCGCTGACGCCCGCGCGTATCCTTACGGGCTTTGTTGTGGCGGGCGTGATCCTGAGTGCGCTGGGGCTTTATCAGCCGCTTTTCGACTTTGCTCAGGAGGGCGCCGCGGTTCCTATTTCCGGATTCGGCAACCTTATGGCTCAGGGCGTGCGCGACGCTTTAAGGGAGGAAGGCGCGCTGGGAATACTGACAGGCGGCTTAAAAATAGCCTCGGCAGGCGTTGCGGCGGCGATATTTTTTTCGCTTTGCGCCTCATTGGTTGCAAAATCGCGCGATAAGTAAGTGTGGGCTTGAAATGACAGCCGAAATTTGCTATAATATAAGATAAAGCAAATTTTGGCTGAACAAGCCCAAGGAGGACAAATTATGTGTGAGAAAAAACCGTATTATATCACTACCGCGATTGCATATACCTCGCGCAAGCCGCACATCGGCAACAGCTACGAGATCGTGCTGACCGACGCCATTGCGCGCTATAAAAGAATGCTGGGCTACGACGTGTTTTTCCAGACGGGAACCGACGAGCACGGCCAGAAAATCGAGATGTACGCGCAGGCTGAGGGCTGCACGCCTAAGGAATACGTCGACAAGGTAGCGGGCGAGATCCGTGATATCTGCGACGTTCTGAACACCTCTTACGACTACTTTATCCGTACCACCGACGAAAAGCACGAGCGCGTAGTTCAAAAAATCTTTAAGAAGCTGTACGATCAGGGCGATATTTACAAGGGCAGCTACGAAGGCCTTTACTGCACGCCCTGCGAGAGCTTTTGGACGGAAAGCCAGCTTGTTGACGGCAAATGCCCCGACTGCGGCAGAGAGGTAAAACCCATGAAGGAGGAGGCGTATTTCCTGCGCCTTTCAAAGTACCAGAAGCAGCTTGAGGATTTCATTGAGAGCCATCCCGACTTCATTTATCCCGAAAGCCGCAAAAAGGAGATGCTCAACAACTTTATCAAGCCCGGGCTGCAGGATCTCTGCGTGTCGCGCACCAGCTTTAAGTGGGGCGTTCCCGTTGACTTCGACGACAAGCACGTTGTTTATGTATGGATAGACGCGCTTTCAAACTATATCACCTCAATCGGCTACGACCCCGACGGCAGCAGCGAGATGTATAAAAAATACTGGCCTGCCGACGCGCACATCATCGGCAAGGACATTGTGCGCTTCCACACCATTTACTGGCCTATAATGCTTATGGCGCTGGGCGAGCCGCTTCCCAAGCAGGTTTACGGTCACCCGTGGCTGCTGTTCGGTGAGGATAAGATGAGCAAGAGCCGCGGCAATGTTATTTACGCCGACGAGCTTGTCAAGATGATAGGCGTCGACGCGGTGCGTTATTACCTGCTAAGCGAAATGCCCTTCGCAAACGATGGCTCGATAACTTACGAAACCATTATCGAGCGCTTCAACTCCGACCTTGCCAACACTCTCGGAAACCTTGTTAACCGCACTATTGCGATGAACAATAAGTATTTCGGCGGAGTTATTCAGGAGCCTGCTGCCGCCGAGCCTCTCGACGACGAATTAAAGCAGTTTTGCCTTGACACCGTTAAAAAGGTCGACGACGCTATCAACATTTTCCATATCAGCGACGCGCTTGAGGCGGTTATCAACCTCGCCAAGCGCTGCAACAAGTACATCGACGAGACCGCTCCGTGGGTGCTCGCCAAAAACGAGGAAACAAAGCCGCGCCTCGGCACGGTACTGTATAACCTGCTCGAGAGCATCCGCTATATCGCGGTGCTGATACAGCCCTTTATGCCCGACACCAACAAGGCTATTCTTGAGCAGATCTGCAGCGGCGCTGCCGATTACGACAGTCTGTCAGCTTTCGGAGCTACAAAGCCAGGCACTCAGCTCGGTCAGGCTACTCCCCTGTTTGTAAGGATCGACCCCAAGAAGTTTGAGGAAGATCTTAAGGCTATGCAGGCCGCCGCGGCAGAGGGCGAAAAGACTATTGAAGAGCTTGAGGAAGCCGAAGATTTGGAGAACATCGCAAAAATCGGCATTGACGACTTTGCCAAGTGCGACATCCGCGTTGGTGAGGTAAAGGCCTGCGAGAAGGTCAAAAAGTCCAAAAAGCTGCTTCAGTTCAGCATTTTCGACGGAACGGGCGAGCGCACGATCGTAAGCGGAATAGCCAAGTACTACAAACCCGAGGAGCTTGTGGGCAAAAAGATCCTGTTTGTTTCAAACCTTAAGCCCGTTAAGCTCTGCGGAATCGAGAGCCGCGGAATGATCCTCTCGGCGGTTCACGGCGAGGGCGACGACGAGCAGCTTAAGCTGGTTATCGTAGGCGACGATATGCCCGCGGGCTGGAAAATCAGCTAAAAAATTTTAGGGGTACACCAAATGCCGTGTGCCCCTTTTTAAGGCAATACCGCATAATTACGGTGTGCGGATTGCGCAGTAAGATTTTTTGTCAGAGTGTACCAATAAATCGAGGTAAGGCTGACGCCTTGCCGAGGTTTTTTGAACGGTCTGACGGAATAATATTCAAGCAAGGCGTGCACCGCGAATTGTACGGTGTTGCCTTAAGGATGATAATATGAGCTTTTATAATATATTTGACAGCCACGCCCACTATGACGACAGCTGGTTCGACGAGGACAGAGAAGAACTTTTCTCGCAGCTGCCCGAAAAGGGCGTTTGCGGCGTGGTCAACAACGCCGTTGATTTGGAAAGCTCCGCTCGCGCGATAGCCTTTGCCGAAAAATATCCGTATTTTTACGCGGCGGTCGGCTTCCACCCCGAAAACCTGGAAAACATGCCCGGCGACTACCTTGACAGAATCGCGGAGCTTACAAAGCACCCTAAGGTCGTGGCTATCGGCGAAACGGGCCTGGACTATCACTGGGACATTCCGCGCGAAATCCAACAGCGCGTTTTTGAGGAGCAGATAAAGCTTTCGCTCGACTTAAATATGCCGATTGTTGTGCATGACCGAGAGGCTCACGGCGATGTTTTCGCTCTTTTGCGCAAATACAAGCCGAAGGCTTTGGTGCACTGCTTCTCGGGCAGCGTTGAGCTTATGCGCGAGGCAATGCGGCTTGGCAGCTACATAAGCCTCGGCGGCGTGGTTACATTTAAAAACGCCCGCCACAGTGTTGAAGTGGCAGGCGAGATCCCGCTTGACAGGCTGCTGCTTGAAACTGACGCTCCGTATATGGCTCCCGTGCCGTTCAGAGGCAAGCGCTGCGACAGCTCGATGATCGTGTACGCGGCGGAAAAAATAGCGTCTCTGCGCGGACTGGGCGTGCAGGAGCTGCTAAGCATCACCGCTGAAAACGCAAGGCGATTTTACGGGATATAAAATATGCTTTTCTCCCCAAAAACAGACTTTTCTTCAGATAATCTTCAGATTGATCCGTTATAATGTATTCATAACACATGAGGAGATGGCTATGATGAAAAATAAAACAAAAAACACACGCGCGGGATATTTAAAAACTTCTGTTAAAGGTCTGTTATCCGTTACCGTGACGGCGGCAGTCTGCTTATCCGTGTTTGCCGGCTGCGGATCGGATGACAAATCTTCCTCAAATCCCTCAACGCCCGATCACACAATTTATTTCAGAACCGAAATTCAGGCGGATAAGGTCACCGCTAACTTTTTCAACACGGTCAACGGCGATAAAGAGGACGTTGAGATGAAAAACACCGGCAGCGATGACAACGGCTATGTGTATTCCTGTATGGGCGACACAGCTAAATACAACAAGGTCACCTTTACTTATGACGACTCTCAGACAAAAGACGTTGCCTTCAACGAATTTGTAAACGGCTGGTACAATTCAAGCTACGGGCTGGTGCCTTACACCGAGGGCGAAAAACTGATCGACAAGGCTGAGTTTACTACCGAAACATTGAAGTACAAGGACAGCGATAAAGAGATATATGTCTGGACGCCCGAAAACTACGACGCTGATTCGGCTGAGAAGTACTCCACAATTTACCTTTATGACGGTCAGTGGATGCTGGTGCGCGACTTTGAGTCCGGTATGGGCTCGGGCTGCTGGAACGTTGCCGAAAGCGTTACAAGCATGATGAAGGAAAGCAAAAACAAGGCTATTGTTGTAGCTATCTCCACAACCGAAGTCACGCGCGACGATGAGCTTGTGCCCGATTTGGGCGAATTTGCAGACCCCGACAGCGCGTTTGTCATCAGCAACAAGGAGGGTATTCCTTTTTGCGATTTTGTTGTCAATGAGGTCGTCCCGTTTATTCAAAAGAAATACAATGTATATACCGACGCGGCGCACACCTCAATTGCCGGTTCTTCTCTGGGAGGTATGGCAGCCTTCTACGCCGGAATGGAACACCCGGACGTTTTCGGAACCGTCGGAGCGCTGTCGCCCGCCTTTGCATTCTACGATGAATCCGCTTGGGAAAATTTTTTGAAAGACAAAGACTTTGAAAAATCACCCTGCATATATATGTATTCGGGCGACGTTCAGGACAACAAATTGTCGGCAGAAGCTATGAAATCAGGCTTGCTTGACAAGGGCTTCCCCAAGGACAAGCTTTTTTACCACTACAACCCTAACGGCGAACATTTAGTACCCTATTGGCGCAATATCTTCCCCGAATACCTGGTTGCAATGTTCGACAGAGAAGCGCTGCTTGTAAAAGTTTAATACAGCCCGCGAAAAAAATTCGCAATTTCAGAAACATTTTTAAGGCGCACACATGGGTGCGCCCATATGAAATGTAACGGAGATGTTTAATATATGCAGAAATCCTGCTGAAAATATAATTCCGCATTCCGAATTCCGAATTCGTTTGTTGCGCCGCTGCAGAAACGTTTTTGTCAGCAGACGTTCTCCAAAGGCGCGCTGATTGCGTTTCAAACGCAGGAAAGAGCCGCTGAAAAGCGGCTCTTTCCTGTTTAGAAGTTTTGAAATTAACGTGAAAAACGTGGATTAGTGTAATTAATTAATTGACAAAATCTTTTCAAATATACTTTCCTAATTCGCTTTTATTATCCAACCTTAGCGTTAGCAGTGTCGCCGAAGAAGTTGAATCTGAAAAGCTTGCTTTCGTCATTCTTGTTCTCGCAGAAGATGCTCGCCTCGGCAATTTTGCCGCCCTCGATAAGCTTTGTAAGGCCTACAAGCTGGCAAAGCTTGGATCTGAGGTTAAGTTTGTCGCCTTCGTTGGTTACAAGATATACGTTGCCCTCGCAGGTATCAAGCACGGCGAGGAACTCTGCTACATCAATGTTGTGTAAACTCATGATGGGTGTCATAATAGTTTCCTCCTTTAATTCTGTTGAGAGGCCCATATTATCGGAGCCAATCAATATTATTATTCGTGCGCCATTTACCATTTGGCAAATCATGATTTTTTACCGACTGTGGTTTGTTATTCAGTTGTTACTCGAGTAAGCTTTTGAATAAGCCGATTTGTCAAGCGGACTATTTACTTGACACTCACTATTATACTCAACTTTTTGAAAAAGTCAACAATTTTAGGCTTGCATATTTGTGCATGATGACATTTTGCTGTCAGTTTTCGCCAACTATTAGAGGGGCGTTTTGTACATTATTAACATGTTATTGCTTTAAAAGAATATAGCTCGTCAAAATTTTAACAAACGATTTGGGCAATTTAGATAACTTAATTCCTTTTTAGAATAAAATCAAAGTGCGTTTTGACAAACTTGATTTTTCTTTTTTTCTTTTTAACGCCGATCCCAACGATTTTCGGCTTGTGTATTGACGATTTTGGGGTTTGAGGCTATAATGATAACAACAATATACAACATATAGATAAGGGGTTTTTTTATGCTGAACGAAGTTTTTAAGCAATATAAGAGCGGCACTGACATAAGAGGCATCGCTGTTGAGGGCGTTGAGGGGCAGCACGTCAACCTGACGGACGATGTTATCCGCAAAATGGCGGACGGTTTTGTGCTTTGGCTGTCAAAAAAGGTCGGAAAAACCGCCGATGAGCTGAATATCTCGGTCGGACGCGACAGCAGGATATCGGGACCGCATATTATGGAGCTTACGACCGAGCGCTTTAAGGCGGCGGGCGCTCAGGTACTCTGCTGCGGGCTGGCTTCAACCCCGTCGATGTTTATGACGACGGTCGATCTGGGCTGCGACGGCGCTTTACAGATCACCGCGAGCCACCATCCCTTCAACAGAAACGGACTAAAATTCTTTACCCGCGAGGGCGGACTTGAGGGCAGCGATATAGAGGCTATACTTGAATATGCTCAGAACGGCGAAGCCCCCGAGGAAAAGAGCGGCGGCAGCATCACCGCCTGCGATTACATGGAGGACTACGCCAAAGGGCTGTGCGAGAAGATCAAAAAAGAGGTTAACGCCGAGGACTACGAGCATCCGCTCAAGGGCTTTCACATAGTTGTTGACGCCGGCAACGGCGCCGGCGGCTTTTACGCGGACAAGGTTTTAGCTGCTTTAGGCGCCGACACAAGCGGCAGCCGCTATCTTGACCCCGACGGAATGTTCCCCAATCATGTTCCGAATCCCGAGGACGCGGCAGCCATGGCTTCGATTTGCGAGGCTGTAAAGAAAAACAGCGCTGATTTGGGCGTTATTTTTGACACGGACGTTGACCGCGGCGGCGCGGTCGACAGCAAGGGCAACGAGATAAACCGCAACCGCCTTGTTGCCGTAGCCGCGGCGATCGCTCTGGAGGGCAACGACGGAGGCACGGTTGTAACCGACTCGATCACCTCATCGGGGCTTAAAGAGTTTATTGAAAAGAATTTGGGCGGAAAGCATTACCGCTACCGCAGGGGCTACAAGAACGTGATCGATAAGGCGCTTGAGCTTAACGCCGAGGGCATCAACTGTCCGCTTGCTATCGAAACCTCGGGACACGCCGCAATGCGCGAGAACTACTTTCTCGACGACGGCGCGTACCTGTGCACAAAAATCATTATCAAGGCGGCGCAGCTCAGGAAGCAGGGCAAGGATTTAAGCGACCTTACCGCTGACCTTAAAGAGCCGCTGGAGAGCGTTGAGGTTCGCTTTCAGATCACCGAAAAGGATTTCCGCGCGTGCGGTGAGAGGATCATTGAGGAACTGACCGCCTACGCCGAGGCTCAGCCCGGCTGGCAGCTTGCCGACGACAACCGCGAGGGCGTGCGCGTTTCGTTTGATAAGGATAACGGCGACGGCTGGTTCTTGCTCAGGCTTTCGGTTCACGACCCGATAATGCCGCTCAACATTGAGAGCGACAGCGAGGGCGGCGCGGACATTATCTACAAAAAGCTCTATGAGTTTTTGCAGGGTACAAAAGGGTTGAAGCTATAATACGTTTGCTCAGCGAACCGATTTTGGGAAGGGTATGAATGTTTTTTGATTTTTCTTCGCCTTTAGCGGCGATATTCACTTGTATTGCCATTTCGATTATCCCCGCGCTTTTAACAGCGGAATGGTTAATATTTTTAAAAGCCGGTGAAAAGGGCTGGAAGGCGCTGATTCCGTTTTACAGCACGTTTCTTTCTCACCACATAATCGGAATGAGCCACGCGTGGTTTATTATTGATATGGTCTTATGGGTATGCGAAATGTTTATTGAGGAGTATAACCTCGGCACGCATTTGTTCAGCCACATATTTTTCGCTTTTACCGCTGTATTTACTATTGTTTCGGAGATTATACATATCAACAAGCTGTGCAATGTTTTCCGGAAGGGACGGGGCTTTAAAATAGGTACGTTTTGCGTTCCTGAGGTTTTTCTGCTGATTATAGCGTTCAGCAAGGCGGAATACCACAAGCCCGAACACAAATAAAGCATAAATCCTCCACGGATAATCGGTTCCGCGGAGGATTTTTATACTATTTTCAATTAAAACACTTTAAAACAGATGTTAGCAGAAAACTTTGCAGAACAAGGCGGAGGACGCAGGAATACTGACGTATTCCGAGGACGACAACGCAGTTATGCGGATTTTTATGCAACAGATGTTAAAGGGTTTTATTTGATAATAGTATTATATGTCATATAGGAAGTCGGCCCAGTAATACTGGCTCATGTACTCGTTCTGATAGGCGTTTACCGCGCCCGAGTCAAGCTCCTGAAAGCGGTAGTAGTCACAGTCGAGCGTATCGACGTTAACCGAGAGGGCGTTGTAGCTCTTAACAACCGCGCTTTCCGCGCCTATTTTTTTCAGGCTTTTTATCATAGCCGAAATCAGCGTCTGGACGTAGCTCTGCTGGGTTTTGTCGTAGGGCTCGTCCTCAAACAGCGCCGCTGCTATTTCCCTTGTTGAGCAGGAGCTTCCGCGGCGGTGCACAAGATACGCGAAAATCTCCTTGGAGCGGCTCCTTTCAAAGTGAACGGGGGCGCCATCGGGCGTGAACACGTCAAAGTTTCCGAAGCACTGCACTCTGAGCAGTGCGTTTCTTTTTGGGATAATCGGAAAGCGAAGCTCCTCAAGCTCGGCGGCGACCTCTTCCTTGGTGACCGGCTTCATAATGTAACCCGACGCCTTCATGTCCATTGCGTCGCCCTTGTACTCGGAAAAACCCGTGACGAAAATAATGTTCATTTTGGGGTTGATTTCCTTCAGCTTTTTAGCTACCTCAACGCCCGTCATGCCGCGCATGTGGATATCGAGAAAGGCAATGTCGCACCCGTTTGCCTCAGCTTCGTCAATAAGCCCCTTCTGCTTGGAAAACGCCAAAACCCGGGCGTCGGGCTTGACCTTTTCGATTGTAAGCTTAAGCATTTTAAGCGCAAGCGGCTCGTCGTCAAGACAAAGTATCTTCATTATGCTGTCCCTCCTTAGGCAATATCACTTTAGCGACGGTTCCTTTGCCGACCGCGCTTTCTATAATTATCTCGCCGCTGCACATTTCGGCTATGCGGCGCTTAGTGTTTTCCATTCCCACATGCGAGCGGCCGTCCCGGGGCTTTTGTGCCGAGGTATCAAAGCCGACTCCGTCGTCGCTTATTATTACCTCAAAGGCGTTGTCCGTCTCGCGGGCGGAAATCTTAACCGTGCCGCCGTCCTCAGCCATGCCCACGCCGTGCTTTACGGCGTTTTCGACAAGCGGCTGGATACTGAGCAGCGGCAGCTTGAAATCGGTTGCCTGAATATCGTATTCGATATTGAGCATGTCGCCGAAACGCAGCTTTTCGATATATAAGTATTTTTTCAGGTGTTCAAGCTCCTGCTCAAACGGCACGGGAGCAGTCTGTTTAAGCGAATCCATATTTCCGCGCAGGTACTTGGCGAAGGTTACGGTCGCCTCCTGGGCGGTGTCGGGGTCGATCGAGCACATCATGGCGATCGACGTGAGCGCGTTGTACATAAAGTGCGGCTGTATCTGGCTCACCATAACGCTGACCTTTGCTTCGTAAAGCTCCTTTTCCTTTTCGATAAGCTCCTTTTCGCGGTTGACGACAAGCACTCCGAACACAAGCACGATTGAAATAAGCATTGCGGGGTACTCGGTCGACAGCTCAAATGAACCCAGCGTAATAAACTGATTGGCGGCGGGGATAAGCACAAACGACGCCGCGATAAGCCTCTCCTTTACAGGGACCTTTGACACAAAAAAACCTATCAGGGCGATCATCATGCCAGCGGCAAAATACATCTGGCTGAGCGGAAACAGAGTTTCACGGTAATAGGAGCCGTCAGCGCCGACGCCGAAATACAGCGGATAAAAGAAATTTACAAGGCACATTATCAGCGACGGAAAAAACAGAATGTTCATTATCATGTTTGCGGCTCTGCCTAACCGTCCGCCGAGCTTCAGCGCCGCGGCGAGGTAGCGCCAAAAAAACAGAATCAGAAACGTCGCTGCGGCAAAGCTGAGTACGCAGATTATGAGATTCCATATCCGCAGCTCTTTAATGCCGTCAGCAATTATCCAGGCCGCGTTGCAGAAAAGCTCTGCGGAAACAGAAAAAATCAGCAAAGCAAACGTCCGCATATATTCGCTTGAGCTGTTTTTATCCTGACCGAGGCTGTAAAGCAGCACGGCGCATACGGAAAGGCTTATCATATCCGCTCCCAGGCTGAAGGCAAAGCGCGGATCCATATCGAAAAAACCGCGAAGGCGGCACATTACCACTGCCGCTATAAAAAACAAAAGCGACAGCAAAAAGCTCATCGGCAGTATCCATTTATATCTGCGCCAAAGATGATTTATCCGCGTTGAAATCGCCATTTTAAGCACTCCTTACACTTGTTTACGACTACATATTAACCCAAATCAAAAAAATTTGCAAATTTTTTTAAAAATTTTTTAAAAGTCCCGTTTTTTGTTGTACTTCTGTTGCAGTCTGTTGTATATACTGTAATCACAACAGAGGGAAACACCTCAAATAAACATTAAGGAGCGGATCACAATGACGAAAACCAATAACAGCACCAACAGAATCAGAAGAATAATCGCAGCAATGCTGACAAGCCTTATGATGGTATCGACAGCCACAGCGATTTCGATAAAATCGGCAAGCGCGGCAACCGTTCCCGAGGCACAGACAAAGACCGTAGCGATTGTACCTACCACCAAGACCATTGTTATTCCGATTAAAGGCGGAAAAAACGGCGCCGAAAGCGTTGCTATCAGCGGATTATTCAAGGGCGCCGAGTCGATCGTGGGAGTTGTTACCTCCTCTGACCCGGTTGCGGGAATCGTGGCGTCGGGACTTTTCGGAGCTTTTCAGACCTTTTACGGCGAGTCGATCCAAAAACCGCAGGCAACCGCTCAGGACGTTATCGATTTCTTAGGCGAGCTGTCACAGAAGATGGATCAGCACTTCAACGAGCAGACCATGCAGATAAAGGCTCTTACAAGTATTGAAAAGCTGCAGAACATGGCAAGGATCCTGACAAGCGTTAAGGGCTACAACGAAGAAGCTATCGGTCAGATAAAGCTTTTTAACGAAAAGCATATCTGCGAACAGGATTATCAGAACATTATAGATGTCACATCGGGCGACAAGGACTTTGTAAAGGATTTCAGAGATTTGACCAACCTTATTTCCGACGGTCAGGCAGGAATAAAGGGAATGCCCACATTCCGGCAGTACCTTGAATTGTCAAAGGAGGACGATTCCAACAACCGCGACGCGGCTCTTGTAAAAAAAGATTGTGCCAACTTTAACCAACTGCTGCTCGAGCAGTACGCGCTTTACTACACTAACCTTATAACAGGTCTGAAAGCGGAGTACGACCTTGCCGAGCTGCAATACAAAAAGGGCGAAATAGACCTTGATACCAAGAACAGCCGCCGGGCTTCAATAAAAAGCAAAATGGACTATTACACCGATGAGGCAAAAATCGTCGGAAAACAATATCTTGATATTTCAGGCACCGTAAACGACCTGACCGTTGCCAAAGTTACAACAGCCGGCAAAACAATTGAGAGGTTTTCAATGGCGGACGCATGGGCAGAGATCGTACTAAATGGCGGCACAATGCAGCTCTGCAAGGACTGGAACAGCGACGATCTTAGCAGCGACCTTTTCTTCTACAAGGCTAACGACGCATTTAAGGGCGGCTCGCTGTATGTAAAGGGCAAGGGTGTTACTCTCGACCTCAACGGACATTCGATTTGCGAATCTGGCGCACGCACTCAGGACATTATAGCCGAAAACGCCTGGCTGACAATTACAAATACAAGCAGCAGCCCCTCGGCGCTGGGCGGAATATCGGTAAAGGGCGGCAGCCTTGATGTAAACAACGTGACCGTAAGGAACGCAAAGGGCTCGGGCATTATCATTAACGACAGCGAAACAAACATCAAAAACTGCGTATTCTCACACAACAGCAAGTCGGCTGTTTGGGCTGACACCGCCAACGTAAACATCAGCATGTGCAAATTTGACAGCAACAGCTCATCAGCGGGCGGCGCGGTTTACTTTGAGAACGGCTCATCTACAAAATACCGCCTTCTCAGCATTCTCTACTCCGAGTTTACAAACAACTCGGCAGACAACGGCGGCGCGGTCTACTGCAAGGGCAATACGGAATTCATAGGCAGCACGTTTACAAACAACAGAGCCGGCAACAACGGCGGCGCGGTTTGCGCTGACTACAAGGGAGGCGACGAATGCGCTAAAATCGACATTTCAAGCTCAAACTTCAGCGGCAACTACTCGGGCAACAACGGCGGCGCGGTCTACTGCGACTCGATGAACTACCTGAACCTCAGAGATATAAACGTTACAAACAACGAGGCTAAAAACGCGGGCGGCGGAGTTTACGCTCAAAAGGGTTCTTTCTCATCATGCGACCCCAACCTCTACGGCAAGATCACCGTTATCGACAACAGACTTTCAAACGGCACCGCTTCAAACTTTTTCCTCGGCGAAAACACCACTTCAAAGTGCATGTTCATTCTTTCCGGCGCGATCGACCCGAACTCAAGGATAGGCGTTACAAGCCCCACATCAGACAAGACACTGGACATTTTAAAGACAAGCAGCAAGGACGCTTACAACAGCGTAGCAAATGTTTTCAGTTACGACACCGCCGCTTATACGATCCACAGATACACCAACTGGTACTCACCTTTCTACTATGTTGAGATCGTTAAGGACAACGGAAGTAAACAAGTATAAAAGCACCGATAAAAGCTTACCGCAAAGGCAGCAAATAAGGCGGCTCCAAAACGGAGCCGCCGTAATTTATTTTACGTTTCTGTTAATGAATCTTGTCCTGCGTTTTGAGTAAATGATTTTCTGCCCGGTATAAAGCCCGTAGTAGCCCGAAAGCATAAAGCTTATGCACACGGCAACGGCAAACAGGACTATGCCCTGCGAGCCGAACACTTCGATTGAAAGGATAATTGAAGCTATGGGGCAGTTTACTACCGCGCAGAAAAGGGCTATCATTCCGACCGCCGCCGAAAACGCCGGCGGAAGCCCAATAAGTCCTCCGACAAGAGAGCCGAAGGTAGCGCCGATAAACAGCGTCGGGACGATCTCGCCGCCCTTATAGCCGAAGCCTATCGTAATTGCGGTAAAGATGATTTTTAAAACGAAGTCATAAGGCAAAACATCGCCGCCGACGAGCGCATAGTCGATAATATTTGTGCCCGAGCCCGAATACCTTGTGCCTATAAAAAACGTCATGATGACGATTGCCGTACCGCCTACAGTAAGCCGTAAATACTCGTTCTTGAAAAACTTTGCGGCAAGCTTGTGAGTCCATTCAAGCGCAAGGCAGAAAAGAATGCTGACAAGCGCGCAGCCAACGCCGATAACCGCCGTTAGCAGAACATTGGGGAGCTCAAGCGAGGGAATCTTCTTAATAACGTATTCAACAGGCTCAAGGCCGAACATCCCTGTCACCCAAAACGCCGTAAGTGCCGAAACCATGCACGGCACAAACGAGCTGTAGTACATTATTCCTACGGAGATAACCTCCATCGCGAATATCGCCGCCGTTACGGGGGTGCCGAAAAGCGCGGAAAAAAGTCCGCTCATTCCGCACATGATAGCCATGTGCATATCCTTTTCGTTAAAGCGGAACACCCTGCCGATAAAGCTGCCTATAGTGCCTCCGAGCTGCAGCGCCGCGCCCTCACGACCTGCCGAGCCGCCGAAAAGGTGGGTTATTATTGTAGAAACAAATATTACGGGAGCGAGCAGCACAGGAAGCTTTCCGTCGGTGCGCACCGAATTGATGATAAGGTTTGTGTCGGCGTGTCCCGAAAGCTTTGTAACCCTGTACAAAAAGGCAATCACAAGGCCGCCCAGCGGCAAAAGCCAGCACAGCCAGGGGTTGTCGAACCTCAAATCGGTAACATAGTTGATCGAGTATCTGAACGCCGTGCCTATTCCGCCGCCCAGCGCGCCCGTAAGCGCCGCAAAAAGAATCCACTTTACAAACGAAAACGCGTACTGACGCACGCGCACCGCGTTATGAGATAAAACCTTTTTTATTCCGTCCATATTATCACCTGAATTAGATTATACTACTTTTTTATACTATTTTCAATTAAAGCGCTTAAAAACAGATGTTAGCGGAATTTTACGCATCAGATGTTTAAGGGTCTTATTTGATAATAGTATTATCTCTTGTTCAACAAATAATCCGGGCTGTTTGGTATATAATATCATAAGTATTGTCAGTAACCCTTATACTATTAACAAGCCTTACTTTAACACAGTCGTAATAACAGGCGCATTAGCCTTTTAAATATATTTACCGTTTAACCACAACGCCCATAAGCATTTTGCGGCAGTACGGGCACTGATAATGCTCGTTGACAGCGCCGATGATCGCGGCGCCGCAATTGGGGCAGGTGTCCTTGACCACACGCTTTGCAAGCATCACCCGCAAGGTTCCGCCGTGCTTTTCGATCGAGCAGTTTTTAAGGTATCCGAGGCGTATGGAATGCCGTATTGATTTTACGATCCTTTTGGAAGTTTTAGTATGCCTAAAGGGGAGCGACTTTAGATCAACGGTAGGGTTTTTGCATCTCGCAAAACACTTGGCGCACCTGTTTGCGTTAACGGCGGCTCTCAGGCGCGTAACCATAATGCACAGCGGAATCAGCGTTATCGCAATGATAACAAGCGCGAAAATGACGGCGTCCATCATGCTCTGCTTTTCCAGCAAAACGCTGTTGTTGCGCAGCTTGCCCTGAAGGATCAGCTTTGTGAAATATTTTTCATCATTGTATTTTTGAATCATATCAATAGCCATAAAACCATTGATAAGCAGTATTCCCAGCGAAACGCACAGCACAATGATTTGCCCCTTGATTCTGCCGATGAGTCCTTTTTTAGTGTAAAATTCGGGACGGCGTACTCCTTGAGAAACCGAGCTTGAAATGCTGTAAACGCGGTTGTCTGTAAGAACGCGCGCAAAAAGGTCGGATCCCTGACAATACGGGCAAACGCCAGTAAAGTACACGCGCTTTTCAATTTGAGCGCCGCAGTTGCGGCATTGGCACAGAGCTTTTTTGCTGTAAAGCTCAAGCATGCGCCTGTTATCGCGTTTAACAGCGCGCACATTTCTCAAATAAATCGGGCGCATAATAAACAGCTGCAGCTTAACGCGCGCGGCGCTCATGCCGGTTACGTCGGCAAGCTCCTCGTAAGTTACATAGCCGTCCAGATCGCCCTCAAAATAGTTTGAGTAAAACTCCGCGTTGAAAAGCGCGCGCCGCGAAATCAGCGCACAGATCGACAGAACAACCCCGAGAATCAGGTTGAATACCGACGGCGAAGTTGCCTTTGCGTTTGCAAATGTGTTCCAGTCGTCTATGTATGTCAGCCGCAGCGACAGCAGAACAAAGCCTCCGAACATGATAAGCATAGCGCCGATAATAAGCAGTATTATGTTTTTTACTTTAAAAAAGCTCATTAAACCCGATTTTAAATACATATTCTTCTCCATTACTTTAATATATGCTGACAATTATTATAACACCGTAAATCTTTTTTGTCATCATATTTAAAAACATAATTGCAGATAACAGAATTGTTGATATTTTAATTTGTTTATGGTAAACTTAATCCGTAACAACAAAAGGAGATGACATAAATGGAACTGATACAGAGCTTTTCCGTAGACCATATGCGCATAGTACCGGGCATTTTTCTAAGCCGTCAGGATACTGTCGGCGATGGCACGGTGACAACCTACGACGTAAGGCTTAAAAAGCCCAACCGCGAGCCCGTGATAGACGTTGCGGCGATGCATTCGCTCGAGCATATAATCGCAACTTACCTTCGCAACGAGCCTGACTGGAAGGACGAGGTCATCTACTGGGGACCTATGGGCTGCCTTACGGGCTTTTACCTTATCTTAAAAGGCAGCCGTTCTCCGCGTGAGATATACGGTCTTTTGCTCAACGCCTTCAAGTCGGTCGGCAGCGCCGATTCCGTTCCCGGTACCGCTCCCGAAAACTGCGGCCATTACCTCATGCACAACATCGGCATGGCAAAATGGTACGCCGCGGAGTTTGCCGCGTATCTTGAAGAAAACCGCGATAACGATGAGATATTCGAGTACCCCAGAGCCGAGCGGCTTGTAACCGGCGACGGACAGCTGTTCTACGACTCATAATCATTAAACTAAAGGCGCTTGCTTCGGCAGGCGCTTTTTTATTTGCTGTTATAAGTTATATTTGACTAAATACAAGTTGTTTATGAAAAACTATTGCCAAAAACGGCAGGGTATTATATAATATAATTGTAATGAATTATTGCTCATCAAGGAGGACTGAACATGAAAAAGACAAGAAAAATTTTTTCCAAATGCTTAGCCCTTGCACTCGTCCTTGGCGTCCTTATGGGCGCGTTCCCCGTGAGTGTTTCGGCGGCGTCTGCCGGATCGGAAACCGTCGCGGCAGGAAAACACAGCATTTCCGTATCTTATGATTATGCGGATATAGAAAACCATGTTGCCGACACATCAAAACTCGGAACCGTAACGCCTTCGGCTACAAGCGCGTCGCAGGGCGAGATCATCACCCTGAGAGTCAATTCGCTTCCCGCTTATGCCGCGATCCGCGTTGTTTACTTGGACTACACGCCGACCGGTTCTGCCGGAGTGTGCAGGTACGAGCTGACCGGGGATTTGAAATTTGAAATGCCCGATTCCGACGTAGTCATTACGCCCTCCTACATGGTAAACAGGAGCAACGGCTACTACAAGGCGACTATCGAGGTATATGATTACGAAGGCACCTACAGCAGCGCTTCCTTTGACCCTGACTATCCGCGCGGAGCAGGAGAGGCTTTCAATTTTGCCGCAGGCGCTACAGACCGCATCGTAAAGGGCGGCATCAGCTGCAGGGTTCTGACACAGCCCGATCCCAACGCGAACGTATCGCTCGGCTCAAGAATCGCTGTCCGTTACTACAATCAAAACGGAACTGCCTCAACAAACGTAATGAACTCAAACGTATATGACGCACCTAATTCCGACCAGCGCGTGCTTGTTTATTTTTCAAAGAAATACAGCGTTTACTGCACCGATCTTCTCGACGGTATCCTGTATTTAAACGAAGATGAGGAGTACCCGCTTTATACCGACCAAACCGAGTATATCCCGGGGCAGCCCGTGTTTATTCACGAGAGAACAAGGATCGAGGAATTCAACAAATACCCCGATGATTCCAAAGTATACATGATGTATTACGTTGCCGGCGGAAAGCTTAACTACTGCACCAGGTACAGCGATTCCGACCCGCGCTACTATTTCATCATGCCCGAGCACAACACCTACGCCGCTATGAAGCAGGTGTTTTACGTCGATGTAAAAACAAATGTAACGGGCGAGGGCACGGTCAGGTTATCGGCCGACCGCGCCATAAACGGCGACGTTATTTCCGTAAACACAACGCCTGCCGAAGGTTATCGCCTGAAATCCATTACACTCTCGTCCGATATTCAGGATAGGATGCTTGAGGAACCTTTGCCCGCCGATATCACCGACAGCAAGAGCTTTACAATGCCTATGGCTTCTGCATATTATTCTCTTAGGGGCAAGACTATCACCGTAAACGCGGAGTTTGAAAAAGATATCTGCGAAGTAACCGTCAAAGCGGACGGAACAAATGAAGAAATCAAGGTATCGGTTCCAAGCGGAACAAAGTTTTATGACGCTATGGAAAACGCGGGCGTATACAGCGCGCTTGACAATATGGAAACCGATGACCGCCTGTTCCGTGAGATAGTTACAAAGCCGCTTGCCGATTTTGAAAATGAAGATGAATACACCGACGACGCGTTTGAGCTTATCAATTCCACTATAACCGGCAACATGACGGTTTACGCTACCTTCTTCACAAAAATCAAAAATGTCAGCCTTGAGCTTAAGCGCCCGGAGGCAGGAGTCAGCGTTACACTTGACGGCGATACGCAGAGCATCGTTCCCGAAATAACCTTAGCGAAAAATCAAAACTGCGCTCTCTACGACGATCCCAAATGGACGTTCGGCAATATGGAGGAATTGAACCTGAGCTATGAGGGCACATTCAACGCGGCTGAAACTTTTTACGTTGAAATGATGCTTGTACCTGATTTCGGTTACTGGCTCGACTGCAATACGGCCGTCAGCGCAACAGGCGCGGAGCTTGAGGAGGTAACCGGAAGAATGGCGATAGGTGTCGTTCTGTCTGCCAAGCCAATGCCGCTGTTGGGTGACGCAAACTGCGACGGTATTCTGAACGTCCGCGACCTTACAGCTATTCAAAGGCATATCGACGAAAGCAGCCTGCTCACAGGCGACAGACTAATCGCAGCCGATATAAACAGTGACGGAACAGTCGATATAAACGACGCGACGGCTTTACAGAGGTACTTTGCCGAGTACGAAACAAATTACCGGATAGGCAAATCAGTTGCGGCATAAGCCGTTACAAAAAAATTTGCAGGCTGACGGTTTTTGTCCTGTTTTTGTCCTGTTTGATCTGATATAATACAGCCATAGCAGAGGATAAAGCCCTCTCAAATCCAAATAAAGGAGTGGTTGTTATGACAAGGATCGAAGTAATCAGAGCTACACAGGAATGGCAGCAAGCCGGCGCTTATTATGTACGCATCCAGGGAATGGACCGCAAATACCACATTCCGCTCAGAGAAGAATTCGACGAGCACGACGGCGGAAAGAGCAGGTACATCGTCCTCACCGATGACGGCTATTCCTTCGCCACCTGCAGATTCTATGAGCTTGACGAAAACAGCGTTATGATAGGACGCGTGGTAATTCTTCCCGAATACCGCGGAAAGGATTTCGGCGCTAAAGTAATTGAAGAAGCCGAAAAGTGGATATGGGAATCGGGATACACCGACATCTTCCTCGACGCACGGCTTGTCGCCATAGGCTTTTACGAGAAGCTGGGCTACGAAGTAGCGGATGATGAAATCATCTACAGCTCACGCTTTGAGTGCAAAAGAATGCACAAAAAACTAAGCAAAGCAGCTTATACTGTTTTTAATTAAAACGCTGTTAAAACAGATGTTAGCGGAAAATTTTGCAGAACAAGGCGGAGGACACAGGAATCATGACGGATTCCGAGGACGACAACGCAGTTATGCGGATTTTTACGCAACAGATGTTAATGGGTTTTATTTGATAATAGTATTAAAATTAACTAAACCGCCCCAAACTGTGTTGGCTACACAATTTGGGGCGGTTCAATTCTACCATAGGAGATGCTGCTTTTTCTATTGTCTGCTTTTTACGGAGCTGTTCGCAAATGAGCCGGCAGCTTTATTTTTTCATTTTTTCGTTTGCAGGGGTTCGACGCTTTGAAACACCATAGCCGATAAAAATTCCGAAAAGTAGCTGCGCCAGTAGTTAACGTGATGGCCGCCGAAATCATTGAAATGGAGCGCCGCTTTGTCGGCAGGATACCCCATATCTATAAGGAGGTTGTACATATCGGTGACGTAAGGATCGGTGTCGCCGCCTGAGGGACCTGTATAAAGGTAAATAAACGGTGCGTTTTTACCGAAGTCCTTTTCGCTTAGGTACTTTTTCCATGTATCTTCGCTGTATGTCCAAAACGACGGCGACTGAGCGCCTGCCGTTCCGAACACCTCGGGGTATTCCATAGTGATATAGAATGTTTCCAGACCGCCGAGCGAAGCGCCCGTGACCGAGGTATGCAGCGCGTCGGTATAAACATTATAGTTCTTTTGAACATACGGAACAAGCGTTTCAGCCATGAAGCGCGCAAGGTCGGTGCCCTTCTTTTTTGTGAGCTTGCTGTATTCTTCTTCCGCGATCTTCCCTATATCGGGAACCAGCTCGTCGTCGCGGTTGTACTCTGTCATATCGCCGCAGGTGCTGACCAACACAACGATAGCCTTGTATCCGGTATTTTCAGCCATGCACCTGACCTGGTCGGGAATATACATGCAGTCCTCGGGCCTGACTTCGGGATCATTGTGATTGATCTCATCATCACCGTCCAGCACGTAGATAGTGGCATACTTTTCAGCGGAATCGGCGTCATAGTCCTCGGGGACCCAGAAAAAGACTTCCTTTTCGTAACCGTTGAAGTCGAACTTTGCCTCTTTAAAGCTCGGTATATAATCGGTATCTTTTCCATAGGTATAAGGAATATATCCGTTTTTGGATTTATACCAGCCGCTTACGCATTTATTGAATGCGAATTTTCTGGTATCTTTGCCGTCGCAGGTAAAATAAGCGACGTTGTACTTCTTAACGTTTCCGCGGCACGAAAAAATAAATGAATCATCGTCCTCTCCGCATTTTTCCGCATCAACCTTTTCGCTTTTTCCGGTCGCGCTGTTTAAAAAGTTGCAAACGACCTTTTCGCTTTTGTTGCTGTCCTTGAAATAAATCGTATGAAGCGATCCGTTATCTTCGGTATGCGTTGAGTCGGGCGTGGCTTCGGAGCTGCCGCTCTGTTTTGAGCCGCACGCTGTAATCACTATAGCAAAAACAAAAACCAACGCAATTATTGCGATTGTTCTTCTGTTTTTCCGATTGTTCAATGCTCTCACTCCCCTTTTTTTATTATCTGCTATCAGGTCAAAGATATCATATCAAGGTACCAGCTTCCGTCGATCTTCTTGAAGGAAGCCTTGGGAGAAACGCTCTGCGTTCCCACAAGCGGCAGCTCAGCCGAAATCTTGATATTACCGTCGGCTGTTTCCTTATCGCCGCCGTAACTCAGGTTTTCAAGCTCGCATTTATAGGTGAGCGAATTTTGGGTAAGGTTGTTGAGCGCCGATACAACGGCAAACGCGGTTTTTGCCTTTACCTCTCTGTTTTCGGGCGTTACCAGCGCCTGCATTGCGGCCTCGTCGTTATCGTTGAGCGCCTTTTCAAAGAGCTTTACAACTGCCTCGGGGTCAGCTGAGCCCTTTTGAGCGGGAGCATCGGTCGCCTTTGTGTCCACGGTATTCGAAACCGACGAGGGCTTGTCCGCCTTTTTATCGTCCTTGCCGCCGAAAAGCTTAACAGCGCCGAAAACCAGTCCCGCAATAAGCAGCAAAGCCGCACCCGCAAGGACAATGATTATCACGATGTTATTCTTCTTTTTAGGCGGGGCAGATGGCGGCTGACGGTTAAACGAGTCGTCAAATTCCGCTGGAGATCGCTGCTCTTCATAAGCAGGCGTCGAAGGGACCGAAACGGGCTCGCCTGTACTGCCGTAGCTGAGCACGGGCTGTTCCTCAGCAACCGGCTCAGCTGTATTTCCGTACTGCAAAACGGGCGTTTCGTCCGCAGCCTGAGTATTGATATCCTGAATATGCGGCAGCTCGATTTTAGTGCCGCACGCGGGACAGAACTTTTGAGTTGGCTTTAAAAGCTTATTGCAATTTGGGCAATTCATTTTGTACCTCCGTCTTTATTTGCACAGTGCCGCGGCGACTACGTCCTGATAAGTATCCATATACACATAGGCTATCACAACATTGTCGATCCCCGATTCATTTTTGATAGTCTGCAGCGCTGTTTTCTGTGTTGTCGGAAGCTGATCGACCTTTTGCTTTATCAGCGCCCTTTGGGTTTCGTTAATATCGTTCTTAAGGTCATATTCGTAGACCATTACGTTTCCGACGCTATAGATTTGGATCGAGTACTCGTCCGTTTCCATGCTCTTGGCGATTTGTTCGCTGTTGCTGTTTGTAAGATACTGTGAGATTTTCAGCTGAGTGGCGGCGTCGCTTGTGTCGATAGCATCGTCCTCAAGAACCGTATTGCCGTCGCTGTCCACAAGATTATGCACATTTGTATTTGAGATCGAGGATTGGCTGCTCTCGGTCACGGGCGGAAGCGAGCTGTCCGAAATAGAGCTTTGGATCTGAGATGGAAAATCCGACGATTCAACAGACGTCTGTATTGATGTGCCGCCCGATTTGCCGTCGCCGCCGCTGTTAAGCGCGATAATAAGGGCGATTCCGCCGCCTATGAGCACAACAGCCGCTATGATCACCGCGATAATAACAGGCGTTTTTGACTTTTGCGGCTTTGGCTGATAAGAATTTTGCGGCGGGATATTTGTATTTTGAGGAGCCGTGTACCGAGGAGCGTAAGACGGCTGATTTGTCCATGTATTCTGGGCAGTCTGAGGCGCGGCGGGCTGAGGCGGCGCGGGCTGCCGATATGTTTGCTGCGGCTGAGCGGGTGCCTGCGGCTTATAATCTGCCGCTGCCGTGGGCTGAACCTCAACAGTGGGGGTTGTAAGCTCCGAAATCAGCGTATCCATGTCGGGAGTACGGTTTTTCCTTGAAAGCGCAAGTCCGTGCATAAGCGCCTTTTCCTGGTACGGCAGCACCTTAACGCCGAGCTCCGAGGGCTTTTTGAGAGTATCGTCAACAAGGCGGTCAAGGCTGCTCTGAGGAACGCTGCCCGTAATGCAGGCGTAGATCGTGGCGCAAAGCGCGTATACGTCGGTATGAGGCCCCTGCTCGCCGTTCTGGCGGTACTGCTCCTCGGGAGCGAAACCCTGCTTCAGGATAACCGACATCTTGCGTTCTTCGTTTGTATAGTAGCGCGCCGAGCCGAAATCCATCAGCTTTAGCTTGCCGCGCTTGGTAAACATTATATTGTCGGGGCTTATATCCCTGTGGATAATTCCCTTTTTGTGCATGTAGCTAAGCGACCTCATAACAGGAAGCAGCCTTGTAACAAGCTCCTCAAGCTTAAAGCATCCGTGGGTATTGATATAATCCTTAAGGTTTTGGCCGTCCAAAAACTCCATTACGATATAGGCTGTGCCGTTTTCCTGGAAGTAGTCAAGAACGTCAACGGTACCCTCCTCCTCCGAGAAAGCTGCTACATTTTTTGCTTCAAGAAGGAATCGGTCAACGCCTTTTTTAAAGAATTCCTCTTTACCCTTTGTTACTATTATTTCCTCGGAAACGGTATTTGTGCGGTTAGCCGCTCCCGAGGGATAAAATTCCTTTACCGCAACGCGCTTTAGCAGCGTGGTATCGAGGCCGATATAGGTTATTCCGAAGCCGCCCTCGCCCAAAACATTGCCTACAAGGTAACGCCCCGCAAGCTTTGTGCCCCTGATGAGATGATACGGCGCTTCCGAGGCGGATTTGCCTGCGTTATCGTATCCGCAGTTTTGGCATGTTGTCGAGCCGTTTAAGGCTCTCATACATTTATAACAGTATTCCTGCATTATCCTTCCACCTTAAATGATTTTTACTTTAATAATTTTTGGTATATTATTTCATCGTCGCTGTCCAGAAGAACATATACATATACCATATTGTTTACGTTGCTTGCGGTGCGCATGGTCGTAAGCCTTTCGTCCGCGTTGGCAAATTGCAGATCCATCAGCGACTTGTATGTCTCTCTTTCGGTATCGGTCGACTTTTCCAGAAGCTGCTCCTCCTGAACATATACGTTGCCGACCGCGTAATACTTCATTGTTGTAAGTGAATTTGTGCTGTCCTCAACCCCTTGGGATTCAAGGAATGATTTGATCTTCGCTTCGGTGCTGCTGTCGGTTGTGTCGATCGCCGCGTCGCTTGCCAGCACAACGCCGTTGGAGTTCTTAACGGTATTGGACTCTCCCAAAGGAACGGGGCTTGTTGTGCTTTCCGTCGGCTCGGTTGACGGCTCAACGGTAGTTGCAGGCGGCTGAGTTGAGCTTGAAGAAGGCTCGGTGCTCACGCTTTCGGTGCTCTCGGTATTTAAGGTGCTTTCGATAACCGAGGTCTGTGAGCTTTCGGGGGGTGTGTTATTGTCGCCGTCGCCGCCCTTGCCGCCGAAAATCAGCACCAAGGCAACAACCGCGCCGGCTATCACGAGCGCGGCAATAACGGCGATCAGTACAATGATAGTTGTCTTTTTCTTTTCGGGAGGAAGCGAACCGTCGCCGCTTCGTGTGCCTTGAATTCCGGTTCCCCGCTGATACTGCTGATACTGTTGAGAATAATCATGCGGATTTGAAGCAGGTTGAACAGGCTGCTGATACTGAGGCATCGCGGGCTGTTCCGTAGGTTGGTACTGCGGAGCCGCGGGCTGCTTCGTTTCCGCATACTGCATACCCGCGGGCTGCTGCGTTTCCCCGTACTGCATACCCTCGGGCTGCTGCGTTTCCTGATATTGCATGCTCTCCGGCTGACTAAAACTTTGCCCGGGCACATCCGCGGCCATGGTTTTGACGCCTTCTATTTCAGTAGTGCCGATCTCAAAACCGCAGGTCGGGCAGAATTTTTGATTTGGCTTTATTTCGCCGAAGCATCTCGGACAGTTCATAACTTGCTCTCCTTTTCTGAAAATGCGTAAAGAGCGCAGACAGTCCGCGCTCTAAAAAATCAATACGCTATTTTATTACCTTTTGATAAATAATTGAGTTGTCCGCGTCAAGCAGCACATAAACGCACACCATATCGTCAACTCCGCTTGCCGCTCGGTAAGAAGGCAGCTTTGCCTCCGCTCCGTTTAGCTGGCTTTCCATTGTTGCTCTGTAGGTGGACTTTTCCTGATCGCTTGCTTTGCTCAACAGCTTTTCTTCCTGGACGGCCGCGTTGCCCTTTGCGTAATACTGCATATAGCTTATGCCTGTGTTGGTACCTGTCAGGCCGTTGTTTTGCAGCATAGCGTTTATCTTCTGCTCGGCGTCGCTGTCGTTGGGGTGGATAGAGCTGTCGCTGGCTATTTCAACGCCGTCGGCGTTCTTTATAGAGTGCGAGCCGCCCGCGCATGAAGCGATAATGATAATAAGAGCCACTATCAAGCCCACCGCGACGACCGCGGACGCAACGATTATGGCGACCTTCTTTTTGTTTACGGTTTTGACCGTGCCGCCGGGTACGGAATAGCCGTAGCCGCTGCTCTGACCGCCCGGAACAGAATAACCGTAGCTGTTGTTCTGACCATTAGAAAACTGCGACGGCTTGTTGTATTCCTGATACATCTGAGAATAGTCTTTGGCGGGAGTCTGCCATGCCGACGCCACCGATCCGCCTTCCGGCCATTCGGGCGCATCTGACTGCTGAGCGGACTGTACCTGAGGCTCTGCCTGCTGAGGAGCGGGCTGTACCTGAGGCTCTGCTTCCTGAGGAGCGGGCTGTACCTGAGGCTCTGCTTCCTGAGGAATAGGCTGTACCTGCGGCTCCGCCTGCTGAGGTACAGGACTTTGCCAGGCGGACTGCTCCGGCTGCTGAGGAACTGCCGGGATATCATCAACATCCGCCGCCATAGTTCTTTCTACATCGATTTGAACCTGCGCGATAGGAGCTCCGCAATTCTCGCAGAACTTCTGATTAGGCGCAGCGGGATAATTACATTTTGGACAATTCATAAAGCACCTCCGTGTGCGTTATCGGTTTATGGAATATGTTAACGGTTGATTCCGAACGTGATCGGCTGAGATTCCGCCGGAGCCGTGCCTATGCCGATCGTTGAGTCGATTATACCCGTCGGCGCCGTCGCAACAGGGTCGGTAACGCGCGGCGGAATCGTATCTTTCGGTTCCTGAGTTGTAACCGCCCCGGTCGTTTCGGCTGTTGACGCAGGTTCCGTTGTAACGACCTCCGTAACGGCTGCGGACGAAGCAGTTTCCTCCTCGCCTTCTCCGGCGTTGTTCATCATTCTCATAAACATCAAAACAGCAAACACCGCGCTGCACACAAGCAGCACACAGGCAATGATCAAAAATACAACGCCCTTCTTCTTTTTAGGGGGCTTGCCGCCCTGAACTGCGCCGGGGATCTCGTTGGGAGGTACATCCTCGTCGTAAAAAACTATATCTCCGTCATAATCCAATGCAAGCTGAGGGTCCGAAAACTCCCTCTCCAATGCCTCGTCATCAAAAAACGGACGGTTATTTTTTGAATATTCGTTATTGGGATAGTCCATTAGCATACCTCCTCCCATATAATATTACAATTATAATATATTTCGGAAAGCATTTCAATATTTTTGTGCAAATTTCATGTGTTAATTATCAATCCTTGGGCGTTATCTTTCCGCTTCGGTAAAAATCGAGCAAAGTGCACAAATCGGCAATGTCCTTCCGGATAGCGTCGCCGTCGTCGGTTGCGAACACCATAACGCGGCGCTGCTCGGTCTCAACTATTTCCGAGCTGGAGTGTATATCCATGTTTTCGCGCAGGGCTTCATCAAGACTCTCAAACGGCATGTGCGCTTTAAGGCGCAGCCCGTGTGAATTAAAAATAAGCGTATAGCCGGCTATACCCGTTTTTGCGTGATAATTTTTGCAAAAGCCGCCGTCGATGACAAGCAGCCTGCCTTCGGCGCGTATCGGCAGCTCTCCCTTTAGCGTCCGAACAGGCGTGTGACCGTTTATGATATGCGACATGGGCGAATCCAAGCCAAACTCTGCAAGGATCATCTCGCAGGTTTCTTTTTCATAATAATAACGGTAGTACGGGTTTTTGTTTTCGTGCCAAGCGCTTTCATCGGAAATAAACGCGCGCTCAAACGCCTTTGTTTTTCTGCCGCATAAGGGCGAATTTTCGGCGCAGTGCAGGTACCACATAAAGTCGAGCTCGCTCTGCTTCTTATCTTTGCCGAAAAACGCTTCCCGCGCCTTTTGCTCGGCAATATCAAAAAGCTTTTTGCCGCTGTATGTGCCGCCGAAAAGCGAAACGCTCTTAAGGCTGCCGTCATCATTTAGCGGAACACAGCCGTGATACAGCAGATTACCGTTGAACACGCGGTACATTCCGCCGTTGTCGTAAAGGAAGGTTATCTGCTTTTTAAGCTGAGGGCTGCCAGTAAACGCCGCCTTTAGGTCTGCGATAACCCCGCTTTCCTCGTCGGTGAGCGCATACGGATTTGAAGCGTCAACCGTCGGAAAGCGCGTTATATTGAGCTTGTATGTTACGCCGTCGAGAGTAACGGTATAATTTTTATAATCGACCTTATCGAGCAGCAGCCTGTCGTCCATCAAAAACCCGGGGTTGCGCATAATAAGCTGCCCTTCAAGCTTAAAGCGGATCACAGTTATCGCCGCAAGCATAGCCTTCATCGGCTCCAAATCGGGGTAAAGCCTCTCCGAAAACAGCGCAAGTTTGCGCAGGCTGATTCCGCAGCCGCTCTCCAGCGTGCGCACAGCGTTGTAATTCACGCAGTTTCTGACAGCACCCGCGACGCAAACCTCGCTTCCGGCAGCGGCGCCCATCCACAGAATATCGTGGTTGCCCCACTCTATGTCGATTGAGTGATATGTCATCAGCAACTCTATTATTTTATCGGCAGAGTCGCCCCTGTCAAAAATGTCGCCCACAATATGAAGGTGATCTACGGCGAGCCGCTTGATAAGCCCCGCGAGCGAAATCACAAAATCGTCCGCGTCAAGGCTTATTATGGTATCCAGAATATTTCTGTGGTACTCGATCTGGTTGTCGTCCTCGTCCTTCTGGGCGTGAAGCAGCTCGTCAATAATGTAAGCGTAGTCGGGCGGCATAGCCTTTCTGACCTTGGAGCGCGTGTATTTTGACGACAGCACGCGCGCGATCTCAAGCATGTGTTCAAGCATGTAACCGTACTGCTCTCTGTCTATTCCGCCCGATTTTTTCATCATCTGCAGCTTTTCATCGGGATAATAAATCAGCGTGCAGAGCTCCTTTATTTCACCGGCGCTTAGAACTCCGCCGTAAAGCTTTTCCACCTTTTCGCGCACAACGCCCGAGCAGTTGTTTAAAATATGCCTGAAAGCCTCAAACTCACCGTGAAGGTCGCTCATAAAATGCTCGGTGCCCTTCGGAAGGTTCAGGATAGCGTTTAAATTGATAATCTCGCGCGTAACAGAGCGCTTTGACGGGTACTTTTCCGAAAGCAGCTTTAAATATTTCATTGTTTCAGCCGTGTACTTTGTTTCTGTCATCATAAATCACCGCCTTTATCTATATTTTAACATTTTCGCAATATAATGTAAACAGGAATAAAAAAAACAGAGGCGATAAAAATCACCTCTGCAAATAATTCATTTTATTGAACCGCAAAAAACAAGTCCTGGGGAACAATCGCGTGGAACAGCATTATCGACGCAACGCCGCAGGCTATTCCCAAAAACATTCCGACTACCACATCGGTAAGGTAGTGAACTCTGAGATACACCCTCGAAAAACCGATAGTCATTGAAAGCATCAAAATCGGAAGGAATACATACACGGGGCATCTGCTCAGGATAATGACCGTCGTTACGGAAAACGACGAAGCCGTGTGGCCTGACGGGAACGAGTAGAACGCGCGCGGATTGTTGATAAGCTTGTCGTCCTCCTCAAGCTTGCTGCAGGGGCGCAAACGCTTAACGGCGTGCTTGATAATTCCCTCGCCCATCAGTGAAGTAAGGCCGATGGAGAAAATTATCACAAGTCCCGAGTAGCGCCATTTGGGGATAATAAGGAACATTGCGCAGACATACCACCAAACAATGCCCGCATTGCCGAGCTTTGAAGCAGTTACCATTATTTTGTTTATTGCAGGTCGATGAATTCTCGGAATATTATCAAATATTCTGTCGTCAAGATTCTTCAGTCTGGCAAACACTTTTGCTCCTCCTTGTCCTTTATTAGCATTCCGCATTACTGCAATTTTATTGTATCATATCGGTTTTATTTTTGCAATAGGTGACAAAGCCAAGGGAAATCAAATATTTTTTATTTTTTAGGAGATTTTACATAAAACTCTATGCCGTACTAAAGCGAATTGCGATTTTGCCGGGCCCGGATCCGAATGTCGTATTTTGAACAGCCGCACATATAATAACAGGTATTGAGTAAAAATCACAAAGCTCACGATTTCATTATTATACATAGGAAAAGGTTAAGGATTTGTTAAAAATCGAATATTTCTCGAACGGAAATATCCGTATTTTTTATTTCTTTTGAGGAAATAATAACAAAGAATTACATTGCTTGTTCAATATAAAAACAAAAATAACAGCAATTTAACAAATTGAGTACAAGTTTGCCAAAATTCGGTTACAATTTTAAGAATACGTTGACTTTACTACAAGTTTGTAGTATCATTTTCTATAGGAGAATTGTATCGTTACGCATATGTAACCACAATCTATAGTGTGTTTTAATCAAAATGTAATATATTTTGTGTGTCCGAATTTTTTAACCACAATATATTGATTCCGTATATTTGAGTTTATTATTAAACAATCTATCTGCATTGGAGTGTACACCAATTGGAAAAGTTTGTAGTTACGGGCGGTAAGCCTTTGTTCGGCGAGGTAAACATCAGCGGCGCAAAAAACGCGGCGGTAGCTATCATCCCTGCGGTGATTCTTTGCGATGAACCCTGCCAGATCGAGAATATCCCCAACATCAGCGACGTCACGCTCATCAGCAAAATTTTGCAGCAAATGGGCGCTAAGGTCAGAAGGATCAACAAGTCAACTTTATATATAGACCCCACTCATATCGGCACATGCAGCGCAATAACCGAGCTTGTAAGGGGTATGCGCGCTTCGTATTATCTTCTGGGCGCGCTTCTGGGCAAATACGGCAAGGCAAAGGTAGCCCTTCCGGGCGGCTGCAACTTCGGCGTGCGCCCAATCGACCAGCACCTGAAGGGCTTTGAGGCTCTGGGCGCTGAAACCAGACTTGTAGACGGCGCTATCATTGAGGCTGAGTGCGAGGACGGCTTAGTCGGCAGCCATGTTTATCTTGACGTTGTATCCGTAGGAGCGACGATGAACATTATGCTTGCGGCGTGCCGCGCCAAAGGCCTTACTATAATCGAGAACGCGGCTAAGGAGCCCCACATCGTTGACCTTGCAAACTTCCTCAACTCAATGGGAGCCGACATACGCGGCGCGGGTACCGACGTTATCAAGATCCGCGGCGTAAGCTACATGCACGGCATCAGCTACTCAATTATCCCCGACCAGATCGAGGCAGGCACATATATGTGCGCCGCAGCGGCAACACGCGGCTGCGTAACCATAACAAATATCACTCCAAAGCATTTGGAATCTATCTCCGCAAAGTTCCGCGAGATGGGCTGCAAAATCACCGAATACGACGAGGCGCTTACGATCGACGCCACCGTTAAGCCCCTCAAGCGCTGCAATATAAAGACAATGCCGCATCCCGGCTTCCCCACCGACTGCCAGCCGCAGTTCACGGCGCTTTTGATGGGAATCCCCGGAACGAGCATCGTAAACGAAAACGTCTGGGACAACCGCTACCAGTATATCAGTGAGCTTATCAGAATGGGCGCGCATATCTCGGTTGAGGGCAGACTTGCAATCATCGAGGGCGGCTCACCGCTGACCGCGGCTCCCGTAAAGGCGACCGACCTCAGAGCGGGCGCGGCTATGATCATCGCGGCTCTGCAGGTAAGCGGCACAACCGAAATTTCAAGCATCCAGTATATTGAGCGCGGCTACGAGGACGTAGTTGAGAAGTTCAAGTCCCTCGGCGCCGACATCAAAAAGGTGTACTACACAGGCGACAACGAGGAAGAGCTCAGAGCCTGATAATTTAACAACGCTATTTAAGGACAGCTTCGGCTGTCCTTTTTGTTTACATAAAATATCCCCGACAGATTTTGTGTTCTGTCGGGGTGTAATATTGTTTGGATTTAAAACTGCGTTTTGATGCACCGTTACTGAAATCGTGTTATTCCTTATAGTTTCCCAAAAAGCTGAATTCGGGCATTTCGGCGCTCAGTTGGCTGAGCAGATCGATCACGCTGTCGCTGTAGACGCTGCCCGTAAAATCCAGATAAAAAAGGTACTCGAAATCCTTTCCCTTTGCGGGGCGCGACTCGATTTTTGTGAGGTTGAGCCCCAGCGAATTAAAGCGGCAGAGCAGGTTATACAGCGAGCCCTTAACGTGCGGAAGCGAGAAGCAAAGGCTGATTTTATTGGCGTCGCGCGGAATGTAAAGCTCCTTCGAGATCACTATGAACCGCGTGGTGTTGTAGGGGTTGTCCTGCAAGCCCGCGTCAAGGATTTTAAGGCCGTATTCCTTTGCCGCCTCGGGAGTGCATATTGCCGCCACGTTAAGGCGCTTTTCACGCGCCGCGTCACGAGCCGCCACTGCAGTGTTAGCCTTTGGAACAGCCGTAAAGTTGTGCTTTGCTATGTACCCCTCGCATTGAGAGAGCGCCTGAGGGTGCGACCAGACTATTTCAATGTCGCTTAGCTCCGACTGCCTTAAACCGGCAAGGCAATGGTCGATGTGCATGTCCACAGCGCCCACTATGTAAAAACGGTGCTTAAGGATAAGGTCATAAACCGCCGAAACCGAGCCCGCCGTTGAGTTTTCAACGGGCAGGATGCCGAAAGTTGCGTTTGAGCTGTCAACCGCGTCAAAAACGTCCTCAAAGGTCTTGCAGCTTTTTTGAGCGGCGGCGGGGAACAGCCTGCACATAGCCTCATAGCTGTTGGCACCCTTTATCCCCTGATACGCCACGGTTATGCCCTCTGCCTCGGAACGCTCCTTGGCGCGGGTTATCTCCTGCCGCAGCTCCTTGCCGCTGCCGATAATGTTGTGCTGCAGGGCGCGCGACAGCTCCATTATATTTGCGAACAAAAGGCGGGCCGACGCGCCGTATTCGCCGCCCTTTACCTGAACCGAGGCGAGGATCTCGTCCTCGCGCTGACGGTTGAGCACGGGAATGCCGCGCTCCTTTTTGTATAAGCCTACCTCCTTGGCGCAGTCCATCCTGCGCTTGAACAGGTCGATAAGCTGATTGTCTATAGCGTCGATTTCAACGCGGATCTCACTTAAATCTCTCATTTTCCACCTTACATAAGATTCAATACGGCAACAGCCGCAACAGCCTCTATAACAGGAACGGCGCGCGGCACAATGCAGGGGTCGTGCCTGCCGCGGACTTCAAGCTCCGCGTTTTCGCCTGTCTGCAAATCAACGGTTTTCTGCGGCTTAGAAATCGAAGGCGTAGGCTTTATCGCGGCGCGGAAGATAACGGGCATTCCGTCGGTGATACCGCCTAAAATTCCGCCGCAGTTGTTTGTTTCGGTAACTACCGAGCCGTTTTCATAGCGGAACGGGTCGTTTGAAGCCGAACCGCGCATACGCGCCAGCTCAAAGCCCGCGCCGAATTCGATTCCCTTAACGGCGGGGACACCGAAAACGGCCTTTGCTATAGCGCCCTCAACTCCGTCGAACATCGGCTCGCCCACTCCCGCGGGCAAACCTGTTACGGCGCATTCAATAACGCCGCCTACGCTGTCCATGTCAAGGCGGGCTGACTCGACCTCGGCGCGCATAGCCGCCTCTTTTTCCGTGTTGATCAGCGCGAAGGATGATTTGCTCAGGCGTTCCATAAGCTCGGGTGAAATATCAACAGGGTCAAAACGCTCGTCAGTTACATTTCCTATCCGCTCGATATGAGCGGCGATTTTCACGCCCTTTTTCTCAAGAAGCTGACGGCACACAGCGCCCGCGAAAACAATCGGAGCGGTGATCCTCCCCGAAAAATGTCCGCCGCCGCGGATATCGTTTGAGGCGCGGTATTTTACAAAGGCGGTGTAGTCGCTGTGTCCGGGGCGCGGCTTTGTAAGCAGGTTTGAGTAATCCTGCGAGCGGGTGTTGGTGTTCTCGATGACCGCGCAGAGCGGAGCGCCGGTGAGGGTATCGCCGAGCATTCCCGAAAGTATTTTCGGCAGGTCGCTCTCCTTTCGCGGAGTGGCGGTTTTGTCGCGCCCGGGAGCGCGCCTCGCCATCTGAGCAAGCACAGCGTCCATATCTATTTTTTCACCCGCGGGCAAGCCGTCGATGACAACGCCGATACCGCTGCCGTGGCTCTCGCCGAACACGGATATTTTTATTTTATCTCCAAATGTTGAGGACATGTTTTCCTCCTTACTCAATCACTTCACAGCCGCCGATTTTCCGATAATCCCTGTAAAAATCGGGATAGCTTTTGTTTATGCTCCACGCGTCAGAGCATTTTATTTCGCCGCCGCATTTAGCAGCGCATACAGCCGCCGACATAACGATACGGTGGTCGTTGCAGCCGTCGGCTTCGCCGCCGCCGAGCCGCTCAACGCCCGTGATCTCCAATCCGTCGGGCAGCTCAATTACCTTGCCGCCCAGCGCGTTAAGCAGGTCCGCCGTGGATTTAAGGCGGTCGCTCTCCTTTATGCGCAGCCTTTCGGCGTTGATTATCCTTGTGGTTCCCTTTGCAAAGCAGGCGCAGACCGCAAGCACGGGCACAAGATCGGGGATTTGCGCGGCGTCTATGGTAACAGCGCTCAAAGGCGCCTTTTTTACGGTGATTCTGCCGCCGTCCTGATGAACCTCGGCGCCGAACTCGCGCAGCAGAGCCGCTATCTTCCGGTCGCCCTGCGAGGAGTCGATATTGGCGTTCACCACGGTAACGTCGCCGCCTACAGCGCCCGCCGCAAGGAAGAACGCCGCCTGCGACCAGTCGCCGTCGGTGACATAGTCGGTCGGGATATAGTGCTGCATTCCGCGCACATGCCAGCCCCTGTCGGTCATGTCGACCTCGATTCCGAACTTTGACATGGTGCGGATAGTCATATTGATATAACCCGCGCTTTGAATAGGTGAGGTAAGTATAATATCGCTGTCACCCTTAAGCAGGGGCAGCGCCAGCAAAAGCCCCGTAATAAACTGCGAGCTGACGTTGCCGGGAATATAAAACACGCCGCTTTTCAGCCTGCCGCTTATTGTCAGCGGCAGTCCGCCCTGTGTAGCGCAGACTACTCCCTTTTCGGGCAGCGCCTCGGTGTAAATGCCTATAGGGCGCTCGGGAAGCCTGCCGCAGCCCGTAAACGTCGCCTCAACGCCGCCTGCCGCGGCAACGGGGATCATAAAGCGCAGTGTGCTTCCGCTCTCGCCGCAGTCAAGCACGGCGGAGCTTTTACCGAACATGCGCGAGCCGTCGACTGTCAGAACATTATCTTCGATTTTTGCAGCAGCGCCCAGAGCCTCAACACAGCGGATCGTCGCCTTTATGTCCTCGGACAGGGCGACGGGTGAAATAGTGCATACGCCTTTTGACAGCGCCGCACAGATAACCGCCCTGTGCACGTCGCTTTTTGAGGGCGGCGCAAATACCGTTCCGTTTGGCTCAAACGGCTTGAATGTAACGTGATTTTCCATAGTTAAGTCGTAATAAAATCTTCCAGCCCGTCCAGCGGCAGAGGATAAATGACGCTTTCGCCTATCCCTTTCAGCAAAACGAGGTTTATGCTGCTTCCCGCTGTCTTTTTGTCACCCATAGCCGCCTCTGCCATATCGGCGAAGGAAGCGCTGTCGGAAGTGGGAAGCTCGTACTTTTTACACAGCGCGGCGATTCTGTCCGCGGTGCCCGAGGGTGTGATACCCTGCTTTTCGCCCGCGCGGGAAATAAGCACCATGCCAACGGCAACCGCCATTCCGTGTGTAATTCCGGTAAAGTTGTAAATTTTTTCAATAGCGTGGCCGAGAGTATGGCCGAAATTCAAGAGCATTCTCTCGCCCGCCTCGCGCTCGTCGCGGCTTACGACGTCGCGCTTTATCGAAACGCAGGTTTCAATAACGTCCTCGATATGGCTGAGCGCGTCAACCGATTCAAGGTTTTCAAAAAACGCCGCGTCCTTGATGCAGCCGTACTTAATGACTTCAGCCATGCCGTCCGCGATAAACCTGTCGGGCAGGGTGTTGAGCGTGTCGGGGTCGATAAGCACGCCGATAGGCTGATGAAACGCGCCGACAAGGTTTTTGCCCTGAGCCAGATCAACGCCCGTTTTTCCGCCGACGGACGAATCCACCTGAGCCAAAAGCGAGGTGGGAACCTGGATAAAATCGATTCCGCGCAGGTATGTAGCCGCCGCGAAGCCCGCCATATCGCCGCAGACGCCGCCGCCCAGGGCAACGATAACGTCCTTGCGCGTCACGCGGAAATCGGCGAGTACCTTGTAAATATTTTGGATCGTTCGCAGGTGCTTGCTCTCCTCACCCGCGGGGAAAATAAAGCTTTTTACATCTAAATTCTGTTTTGAAAGCGAGTTTAAAACGCGCCACTGATAAAGCTGGGCAACGTTTGAGTCGGTTACCACAACCACCTTTTCGGCGTTTGAAAGCTCTTTTACAAACTCGCCGCAGCGGTCGATAATACCCCGCTCAATAAAAATATCATACGGTTTGCCCGTGCTGACATGTACGGTTTTCATATTTCCTCCTCATTCGCCGAGCGCCTGTTTTACGCTGTGACCGCGCTCAAGCAGAGCCGCAAGCTCCTCGCGGTTTTCGGCTTTTATAGCCGTGTACAGCTTGTTCAGATTCTCGTTAAGGGTTTCAAGCTCCGCCATAAGCGGCTCGCGGTTCTCAAGAAACAGCTCGCTCCAGAGCTTTGAGTTGATATTTGCCACGCGCGAAACGTCGCGGTAGCTGCCGGCTGAGAAGCCCTTGTGATTGGGGCAGCTTGGGCTGAGTACATATGCGCACGCCAAAACGTGCGGAAGCTGCGACGTAAACGCTATCATACGGTCGTGCTCCTCGGGCGTAGTTACCTTGATCGTGCCGAAGCCGATTTCAAGCGCCAGCGACGCAAGCGCGTTTACCGCCTTTTTGTCGGCTCCGCAGGGCGTAATTATAAAGCTTGCGCCCATAAACAGGTTTTCATCGCTCGCGCCAAAGCCGTTCTTCTCCTTGCCTGCCATCGGGTGACTGCCGACAAAGGTGAAGCCGAATTCCTCGGAAAGGCTTTTAAGCTGAGGGCAAAGCACGGTTTTTATGCCCGCCGCGTCGGTAACGATCGCGTCCGGACGGATGTATTTTCCGTTTTCCTCAATAAAATCGACGCACGCCTGCGGATACATGCAGAGTATGATGATATCCGCATCTCCGAGGCTCTCGGGAGTTCCGATAACGTTGACCGCGCCCTCGGCAAGCGCCTTTTCGGCGACGCTCTTGGTGCGGTTGATTCCGATAACCGTGTGCGGAGTGTAAGCTTTGATCGCCTTGCAGTAGCTTCCGCCGATAATGCCGAGTCCTACAACTGCTATTTTCATCAGGTTAACGCCTTCTTAAGTGAGAATAATTTTTTAGCCACATCGTCAAACTGCTTCGGAGTCAGCGACTGGGCGCCGTCCGAGAGCGCGTGAGGCGGATCGTTATGCACTTCGATAATAAGTCCGTCGGCTCCCGCCGCGACCGCCGCCATAGCGAGCGGCTCAACAAGCCAGCTTTTTCCCGCGGCGTGGCTGGGGTCTACGATCACGGGCAGATGCGAAAGCTTTTTTATTACCGGGATAGCCGACACGTCAAGCGTGTTGCGCGTAAATGTTTCGTAGGTGCGTATGCCTCTCTCGCACAGCATGACCTTGTCGTTGCCGCCCGCCATGATGTACTCGGCGCTCATAAGCCATTCCTCAATGGTGGCTGACAATCCGCGCTTGAGCAAAATGGGCTTATTTGTTTTGCCGAGCTCTTTAAGAAGCTCAAAGTTCTGCATATTTCTCGCGCCGACCTGGATAATATCGACGTTTTCAAACATGTCGATATGCGACACGCGCATGATTTCGGTGACGATTGGCAGCCCCGTTTCCTTTCTTGCGGTCTTGAGCAGGTCAAGCCCTTCCGATTTAAGCCCCTGGAACGCGTAAGGCGAGGTACGCGGCTTAAAAGCGCCGCCTCTGAGCAGTGTTGCGCCGGACTTTTGAACGCTTTTGGCGATACCGACTATCTGCTCCTCGCTTTCGACCGAGCAGGGTCCCGCCATAATGTGAAGGCTGCCGTCGCCTATGGTGACGTTTTCGCTGATTTTGATTTGGGTGTTTTCGGGGTGAAACTTGCGGTTCGCCTTTTTATACGGCTCCTGAACGCGCTTTACGCTCTCGACAATATCCTGCGCCTCGATATACTCAATATCGATCTGCGTTGTGTCGCCGATAAGACCGAGAACCGTGGAGTGAACGCCGTCCCAACGGTTGATTTTAACGTCATAGTCGGTTTTCAGCTTTTCGGTAAAGGTCAAAAGCTGTTCCGGTGTTGTGGTCGATTTTAATACAATGATCATTATTCAATTTACCCCTTTAAATAAATAATACAGTAGATATTTTACCACTTTAAAGCGCTATAGTCAATAGTGAAATAGTATCATTTTCTGAGATTCAAGGCTTCAATCAGGGAGTTTGTTGTTTTCAGGGGAGTGCTCTCGCCCTTCACAACAACGTCGGCAGCCGCAAGGTATTTAGGCATTCTGCTGTTATAAAGCTCGGTTATCACCTTATCCCTGTCAGGGCGCTGCAAAAGCGGGCGCTTTTTGTCGTTGCGAAGCCGTAAACGAATAATTCGCAGAGGCACGTCAAGCAGCACGATGGTATCGGTACCTCGGAACACCTCGACATTGCGCTTAAAGGTAAGCGCTCCGCCGCCTGTTGCCACAATAAGGTTCCGCTTTTTTGAAAGCTCAGTGCATGCCTCGTGCTCAAGCTCGCGGAAGCCCTCCTCGCCGCATTCGGCAAAGATTTCCGCTACGGTTTTGCCCGCCTGTTTTTCAATATATTCGTCCATATCGACAAAGTGCCTGCCAGTCTTTTTGGCGGCGCTTTTGCCTATTGTGGATTTTCCGCAGCCCATAAAGCCGCAAAGAATAATGTTGTTCATGTTTACCTCAAAATAATCAATGTCGTCAACTTAAGAAAAATGCCTACTAATAATCAATAATTGATAAAACAGCAGCGTTTACGACATTGCCCGATACATCGATTCAGCGGTCTATTTGTTCAGCATAGCTTCGGCGGCGTCCCTGCAGAGCTGTTCGATATCCCTGCTGTCATACTCCGAGCCGTCCCAGATTTTGTGCGCGGCTGCCGCCTGCCATACAAGCATCGACATTCCGCCCTCGGCCTTGGCGCCGTTTGCCTTGGCTCGTTTGACAAGCGCGGTTTCATAGGGGTTGTAAATAGCGTCATACACCGCGCCGCATCTGCCTATAGCGCAGTTGTGGATAGGCTGGTCGTCAACGTTGGGGTACATGCCTACGGGAGTGGCGTTAATAAGCACGTCAACAGTGCCTATGATCTGGTCGATAAGGCCGAAGCTCACCTGAGCGTCGGGGATTTTTCGCGTTATGTCAAGGCACAAAAGCCCTGCCTTGCCCACGCTCTGACGGCGCACGGCAAACTCAAACGGCTTGTCCCTCAGCGCTATCTCATACGCCATGGTGCGAGCCACGCCGCCGCAGCCCAAAATCATGATTCTGCCTTCAAGCTTTATGCCCGCCGCTTCGATCGCCCTGATAAAGCCGTCGGGGTCAGTGGTGTAGCCCTTTGTTTTTCCTTGGGCATTAGCCACGGTGTTTACGCTGCCGTACATCTTCGCCTTGTCGTCAAGCGAGTCAAGCAGCGGAATGATACTCTGCTTGTGGGGAATGGTGATATTGTATCCGTCAAGCTTCTTCAGCGTGCGCTCATACTCCCCGGCAAGCGCCTCGGGCGCTATGTCAAGAGCCGTATATTCCGCGTCGATCCCTGCCAAATCAAACAGCCTTTTGTGAATAAAAGGCGACATTGTGTGCCCTATAGGGTGCCCTATAACCGCATATTTCTTTTTTGACATTATGATTCCTCCGTTCAAATATCATAATTAGCTATTCAATTTCAGATAGAATGATAATTATTTATGCAAAATCTGGAATTTTCCAAAAAAATTCAAAATACATATTGACAAAGCGGTAAAAACTCAATAATATGGAAGTGTAACAAACAGGGTGTTTGTTTTACGATGATTAAATCCGATAATCATTGTAGCACAAAATATGTGCTTTTGTCTACTGTAACCACAGGACGGGTACATAATATTTTACAGGAGGAATTATCATGGTATTGGAAAAAGTTAAGGCTATCCTTGCCGAGCAGTTTGATGTAGAAGAGGATAAAATCACTGAGGAAACCGACCTTCAGGAAGATCTCGGCGCTGATTCTCTGGACGTTGTTGACCTTTTGATGTCAATTGAGGACGAGTTTGAGGTTGAGGTTCCCGACGAGGAAATCGAAAACATCAAGACCGTTGGCGCTCTTGTCGCTTACATCGAGGCTAACTCATAATTAACTTTCAACGCTTTGATAAAGACATTGGCTTTTGCCGGTGTCTTTTTTGTTTGCGTTTTCGCGTATTGCAAAAACGCGCAGCTTATGGTATACTATAGTATATACCGTTTCAGGCAAGGAGCAAGCTGATGACTACCCTAACCAAGGACGCAATCAAAAAATCTTTTATGAAGCTTTTAAACGCAAAGCCCATCAATAAAATAACCGTCAAGGAAATCGTAGAGGACTGCGGGATAAACCGCAACTCCTTTTACTATCACTTTGACGATATTCCCGCGCTGATAGAGGAAATACTCAACGAACAGGCTGACGCGCTTGTTCAGACAAGCAGCAGGGAAGTCAACATCTACGAAAGCATACTAAAGGGCATGGAGTTTGCAATGCAGAACAAAACCGCCATGCTTCACCTTTACAACTCCGTAAACAAGGACGTTTTTGAGCGTTACCTTAACCGCGTCGCGAACTACACCGTGACCGAGTGCTTTAATATCTATTTTTCGGAAGAAAATCTGTACGAGGAAGATAAGCAGGCTATAATAATGTATTACAAAAGTCTGCTGGTAGGCTTTGTCATTGAGTGGCTGAGCAGCGGAATGAAATACGACCTAAGAAACCAAGTCCGCCGCCAGTGCGAGCTGTTTGAAGGTACTACCGAAACCGCCGTTAAAAGGTGCAGGCGAAAAGAAAATTAGGCATTTTTATATTTTTGTCTAAAAAACGTGCATTAAGAAATAAATGCACGTTTTATTTTTTTATTTTAGAAAATATAATTATTATGGAACTTTGTGAAAAAAGGAGTATTCTATATGAAACTGGGAAAAGCGGTTGTAAAATGCCGTATTGTTATCCTTATAGTGACTCTGCTGCTGCTGATTCCGTCGATCTTCGGAATGATATTCACCAGAGTCAACTACGATATGCTCAATTATCTGCCCGAGTCGCTCGACACGGTAAAAGGGCAGAAATACATGCTTGAGGACTTCGGCAAGGGCGCGTTCTCGTTTTTGATTTTTGAGGACATGGACGAAAAGGACATAGGAAAGGTCGCCGATGAAATCAAAGATGTAGACCATGTTGCCAACGTTTTAAGCTTTAGCGACATAACGGACGGCTCTATTCCGAAGGAGCTGCTGCCCGACAAAATCTACAACGCCTTTAACAAGGGCGATGACACACTGGTAGCGGTATTCTTTGACACCTCAAGCTCTTCCGACGAAACAATGGACGCCATTACCGAGATCCGCGGGATAGCGGGCAAGCAGTGCCTTGTATCGGGCATTTCCGCAATGGTGACCGACCTGCGCGATCTGTGTGAGCGCGAGGAAGCGGTTTATGTGGCTATTGCGGTTATCCTGGCTGTTGTGGCAATGGTGCTGTTCCTCGACAACTGGATCATTCCGTTTGTTTTTCTCGGCAGCATCGGCGTGGCGATCCTGCTCAACATGGGCTCCAACTATTTCCTGGGTGAAATATCCTACATCACAAAAGCCCTGTCGGCAGTTTTACAGCTTGCCGTTACGATGGACTACTCGATATTCCTGTGGCACAGCTACGGCGAGCACAAACAGATGTATTCCGACCGAAAAGAGGCGATGGCGCACGCCATACACGAGACCTTTACCTCGGTAATAGGCAGCTCAATAACAACCGTAGCCGGCTTTATAGCGCTGTGCTTTATGACATTTACGCTCGGACGCGACCTCGGAATAGTTATGGCAAAGGGCGTTCTGCTCGGCGTAATAAGCTGTGTAACCGTGCTTCCGTCCTTGATTCTTGTACTTGACAAGGTTCTTGACAAAACAATGCACCGCGCGCTTGTGCCCTCTCCCAAAAAGCTGGCGGGCGGAATAGTAAAGATATTCCCGGTATTCCTCATCCTGTTCGCTGTAATCGCGGTTCCCGCGTTTATGGGCTACCAAAAAACAAACAACGAGGTTTATTACGACCTATCGCGCAGCCTTCCGAAGGATATGCCCAACGTCATTGCAAACTCAAAGCTCGAGGACGAGTTTGACATGGGCTCAACGCACATGGTGCTTGTAAACTCAAAGCTCCCGTCAAAGGACATCCGCAAAATGCAGGAGGAGCTTAAGCAAGCGGACGGAATCAAATTCGGCATAGGACTTGAATCGCTTATCGGTCCCTCGATACCCGAGGAGTTCATTCCCGAATCCGTAAGCTCGATTCTCAAAAGCGACCGCTGGGAGCTTATGCTGCTAAGCTCGGAATACCGCACCGCCACCGATGAAATGCGCAGTCAGGTCAAGGAGCTTAACGATATTATAAAGAAATACGACAGCGACGGTCTGCTTGTGGGCGAGGCGGCGTGTACAAACGACCTTATCGACATAACCTCGGTAGACTTTGCGACCGTTAACGCGATATCGATCATCGCAATTTTCATCATCATTGCTCTGGTAGAAAAGAGCATTTCGCTGCCTATTATTTTGGTATCGGTAATCGAACTGGCGATCTTTATAAACCTGGGACTTCCGCATTATTTGGGCGAGTCGCTTCCGTTCATCGCCCCGATATGTATAAGTACGATCCAGCTGGGCGCGACGGTCGACTACGCGATACTTATGACGACGCGATACAAAAAAGAGCGGTCGTCGGGCATAGAAAAACGCGAGGCGGTAAAAATAGCGCTTCAAACCTCGATTCCGTCGGTGCTCGTCAGCGCGATGGGGCTGTTTGCGGCTACGGTCGGCGTAGCGGTTTACTCCGACGTCGACATGATCGGCTCACTGTGCGCGCTTATGGCTCGCGGCGCTATCATCAGTATGCTCTGCGTAGTAATTTTCCTGCCGGCAATGTTCATGCTGTTTGACAGGTTTATCGGAGTTACAACAATCGGATTCAGGCCAAAAAAGAAATCAACGGAAAAGTCGGAGGGATAACAATATGAAAAAGCAACACGAAATCAAAAAATACATGCCCCGCGTCCTTGCGGTCGGCATGAGCCTTACAATAATGTGCAGCACCGTAGGCGTAACCGCTTACTCCGCCGGCGCCGATCAAAACAAGCCCGCAGCCGCACAGACAACGGGCGATAAATCAGCCGCCGAGAACGCAAAGGGCGCTTCCGACAGCAAGCGCTTCTCAAAGGAAGAAACCGTTTATGTAATAGCGGGCGCCGACGGTTCGCCTCAAAAGGTTATCGTCAGCGACTGGGTAAAAAACCCTCAAAAGGCTGATAAAATAAAGGATAAGTCAAACCTCACCGACATTGAAAACGTAAAGGGAGACGAAACCTATACCATTGACGAAAACAAAATGCTCGAATGGGGCGCAAACGGCCAGGACATCTACTACAAGGGCAAGTCAAATGAGCAGCTGCCCGTAGGCGTTTCGATCCTGTACACGCTCGACGGCACACCCGTAGCTCCAAAAGACCTCGCGGGCAAAAGCGGCAAGCTGAAGATGACCTTCACTTACACCAACCGCCAGTATGAGGAAGTCAAAATCGGCGATAAAAAAGAGAAAATCTACGTTCCCTTTGTTATCCTCACGGGCATGATGCTCGATAACGAAAAGTTCACCAACGTCGACGTATCAAACGGCAAGGTGATCAACGACGGCAGCCACACCTATGTAGCAGGCTTTGCGCTTCCGGGGCTTAACGAAAGCCTGGCGCTCGGCGATAAGCTCGACCTTCCCTCAACCGTTGAGATCACCGCCGACGTAACGGACTTTGAGCTTGCCACTACCCTTACTGTAGCTACAAACGAAGTATTCAACGACATCGACACCTCTAAATTTGACGGAGAGATCGACACCCTGAAGAAAAAGCTCAAGGAAATGACCGACGGCGTAAATCAGCTTGCCGACGGCACCTCGCAGCTTTACAAGGGACTGAGCACCCTGCTTGACAAATCCGGCGAACTGATCGACGGCGTAGACCAGCTTTACAACGGAGCCGATCAGCTGCAAAGCGGTGCGGCTTCACTCGACAGCGGCGCGGGCACTCTTGCAGACGGCGCGTCGGCTCTTGACGGCGGCGTTTCAAAGCTCCAGAGCGGAGCTACCGCTCTTGACAGCGGCGCGGGCGACCTCAGCAGCGGAGCCTCAACGCTCGACGGCGGCGTAGCCACACTGAAATATTACATCGGCGAGCTTGCGGGCGGCCTTGATCAGATCTCTTCAAACAGCGCTCAGCTCAGGGGCGGCGCGGCACAGGTGTTCAAGACCTTCCTTTCAGAAGCCGACAAGCAGATAGCGGCGGCGGGACTTCAGGCAGAACCCCTTACGATCGAAAACTACGCCTCTGTACTCGACGCGCTTATCGGTCAGCTCAGCGAGGAAAACGTAACAAAGCTCGCCACCGATACAGCCTGCAAAACCGTAAGCTCTACCGTAGAAAGCCAGCGTGACCTGATCCGCCAGTCGGTTGAGGCGGCAGTCAGAACTCAGGTCACAAACGGCGTTTTAGCGGCAGCCGGCTTGGGCATGGACAGCGATTCATATGACGCTGCGGTCGCGGCAGGCCAGATCCCCGACGATGTACAGCTTCAGGTAAGCAAGGGAATTGCCGCCCAGATGGCAGGCATGTCCTCAACTATCGACGGCACGGTCGAGGCAAAAATCACCGAGGCGATCGAGAGCAACATGCAGGGCGAGCAGGTCCGGACTCAGATAGCCCAGGCTGTTCAGCAGGCAGCAGGCGGCAGAGAGGCGCTTAAGGCGCTTAAGGCTCAGCTTGACAGCTACAACCAGTTCTACAACGGCATTCTCAGCTATACAAGCGGCGTCGACAAAGCGAACGGCGGCGCAAGAGAAATCTTCAACAACACGATCACTTTGAAGAACGGCACGGCTAACCTTGCGAGCGGCGCAGGCGACCTTAAGGACGGAACAAGCCAGATCAAGAGCGGAACCTCCGAATTAAAGAACGGCTCCTCACAGCTCAAGAGCGGTTCCTCGCAGCTTAAGGCAGGCGCAAGTCAGCTGCATTCGGGCGCAGCACAACTTTTCAACGGCATCAAATCGCTCAAAAACGGCGCGGGCGCGCTCATTGACGGCGTTACCCAGCTTAAGGACGGCTCGCAGAAGCTCGACGAAGGCATGCAGAAGTTCAAGAAGGAAGGCGCCGACGCGATAGTTAAGGCGGTCAACGGCAACTTGAAGGGACTTGCCGACAGGTTCAAGGCTCTTATCTCGGTATCGAAGAATTATAAGTCGTTCAGCGGCGTTTCAGACGATATGGACGGCAAGGTAGACTTCATCTTCAAGACCGATTCAATCAGCACCGACAAACCGAGCGACAAATAAGCAGCGTGACGCTGCACCCGATCTCGCTTTTGGAAAGCTCCCTTTTAACAGAAAAAGCCTGTGAAAGGGCGAGGTCAAAACGAAGAAGTTTTCTAAACAGAAAAAACTAATAAGAACACAAAGGCGGCTCAAAATCTGCATTGATTTTTGAGCCGCCTTTTTTGAATTGACTTACGCAATCAGGTGTGCTATACTATTATTATCAAAAAACAAGCGAGGTGAGATATGTGACAAACGGCGATAGTTACGGGCCCGGCGGGCGCAGGCAGCATTTTTTTGTAAGCGTGAGCAGGCAAGGCTTTGCCGTGCGTTGCGTTCTCACGCCCTGATTAAATGTGTACTGTCTGCCCCTGTGTGATGTCACTCAGGGGCTTTTTGCGCCTTATAAGCCCCTTTCTATCCGAGATAATATCTGTTTAGGAGGGATTTACATGATAAATGAAATCATTACAGTAACCGCTGATAAAGAAGCCGCGGCAGTAAGGCCCGATTATGAAAGCGAAATCATCAGCGTAATACGAAGCAAATCATCGCCCAAGGCCGCGCAGACCAAATTAGAGGACTACCACGGCAGCGACATAGCTCAGGCAATCGACTCCCTTACGCTTCAGGAGCGCAAAAAGCTTTGCCGCATCTGTTCGCCTGTTATGCTGGCTGAGGCTCTTGAACACCTTGAGGAAGAAAAAGCCGCGGAGTTTTTCAGCGAGCTTGACGTAAAAAAGGCGGCAGATGTGGTAGAGGAGCTCGACACCGACACCGCCGCGAATATTCTTCATACGATCGAAAAGCAAAAGCGCGAGCTTATTATTGAGGCTTTGCCCGCCGACGTCCGCCGCGACGTGCGTCTGCTCGCCTCCTTTGACGCGGACGAGATCGGCAGCAAAATGACGACCGATTGTATCGTTATCCGCGAAAACCTCACAGTTCCCGAGGCTATGGCGGAGCTTGTAAATCAGGCAAAGGAAAATGACAACATAGCGACAGTTTTTGTTGTTGACGGGGACGACGAGTTCTACGGCGCTATTGAACTGCGCGACTTGCTGACCGCTAAAAAGACGGTTCCGCTCGACGACCTTATCCTGACCTCTTTCCCCTATGTTTACGCTCACGAGAGCATTGACGACTGTTTGGAGGATTTGAAGGATTATTCCGAGGCGTTTATTCCCGTGCTCGATAACGGCAACCGCTTTTTGGGAATAATCACTTCCCAGAGCATTGTTGAGGTAGTTGACGAGGAAATGGGCGAGGACTACGCAAAGCTGGCAGGTCTTATTGCAGAGGAGGACTTGAAGGAGCCTTTGCTGCGCAGCATGAAGAAGCGCCTTCCGTGGCTTTTTATACTGCTGGGGCTCGGCCTGGTGGTATCATCGGTCGTCGGAGTGTTTGAAAGCGTAGTGTCGCAGCTTACGATGATAATGGCGTTCCAGTCGCTTATCCTCGACATGGCAGGTAACGTAGGCACGCAGTCGCTGGCTGTCACCATCCGCGTGCTGACCGATGAAAACCTTACATTCGGGCAAAAAATGCATCTGGTAGTCAAGGAAACCCGCGTAGGATTTTTCAACGGCGTTATCCTCGGAGTTATTTCCATTATCTTTGTCGGCTTATTTATATGGCTGATAAAACAAAAGGACTTTGTTTTCGCCTTTTCGGTTTCCGGCTGTATCGGGATTTCTCTGCTGCTCGCAATGGCGGTATCAAGCGCCATAGGCACGCTTATTCCGCTGTTTTTCAAAAAAATAAAGATAGACCCGGCAGTCGCGTCAGGTCCCCTTATCACCACCGTTAACGACCTTGTCGCGGTTGTGACCTACTACGGCTTAAGCGGCTTGCTCCTTATAAATCTGATGAATTTCAGCTCATAAGTTTGGAGATACCGTATGATAAAAATACTGTTTGTATGCCACGGCAACATATGCCGCAGCCCCATGGCTGAGTTTGTGATGAAGCGCCTTGTAAGGGAGCGCGGAATTGAGCGCGATTTTATTATTGAGTCCGCCGCCACCAGCCGAGAGGAGCTGGGCAACCCGGTTTATCCGCCCGCGCGCAGGATGCTCGCACGACACGGGATATCATGCAGCGGAAAAACCGCTGTTCAGATGACAAAAAGCGACTACGATAAATACGATTATATAGTTGCTATGGATTCCATGAACGTGCGCAACATTATGCGCATCATCGGCAGCGACACTAAAAGCAAGGTGTCGATGCTGCTTGATTTTACCGATCATCCGCGCAGCGTAGCCGACCCCTGGTACACGGGCGATTTTGACTCGACCTACAGCGACGTAACCGAGGGCTGTCAAGCCCTGTTGAATACAATAATATCAAGCTAAAAAGGAGCGTGACGCTCCACCCAAGCCCGCCTATCAAAATGTCCCTTTTCCAACGCGTTCATCAACGGCGGGGTTATAAGTTTCCTATAGAGTAAAAATGGAGCCTCACGGCTCCTTTTTCGGTTTAAGATGTATTATTACCAGCTCGCGCGGGTTATTCCAGCGCGGCAGGGCTATAGTATTTGAGCAGCCTGCCGACACCACCATTCGGTTATGGAAAACTCCGCTGTCGTATTTCGGGAAGAATCCGCTCCTTGACGACAGCACGCCCTTGCCGAACAGCTTAAACTGTCCCCCGTGGTTATGCCCCGCAAGCGTAAGGTCGATATCCTTTTCGGCGATCATAGTGTCATAGTATTCCGGCGCGTGGCAAAGCAGCAGTTTAAAGCCCTGCTTTTTTGAAAACTCCTCAAGCCGGCTTTCATCCGGAGAATATGACAATCCGCCTATATTGATATCAACGCCGCGAACCGCCGCGCGTGCGTCGGAGTTATCAAGCAAAATTATGCCGTTGCCGTGCAGCACCGCAAGGTCGTCCTCGCTGAGCTTCATGTCGTGATTCCCCAAGCTGATAAACACAGGCGCAAGCTTTGCCGCCTCTGCTAAAAAGCGGTATGTCGCCGCTGTATCGGCGCGGTTGTTTTTGCCGAATACACGCATAAGCAAATAATTAGCGTAATAAGCCGTTTCTTTTACAACACTGATAAAAACATTCTTTTTCGGTTTTGTTTCGCTCTCTTCGTCGTAATAACGCTCAAAGGTATCGCCCGCTATTAAAATCAAGTCGGGCTTTGTTTTTTCAAGCAGGTCAAGAATATCGTCGCTTTTCCGCTCGTGAATATCAGAAACCAGCGCCAAGTCAAGCGGCGTTTTTATTTTTGGAACCGACAGACTGTACTCTGTCAATACGGCTTTTTTAGGCATTTTATCGCTCCGTCTTTATAATTTATGTGCGCATATACTATTCTATGAAGCGGCGCGCGCAAGCAGAACAAGGTCGCGGTTATCAACGGCTCCGTCAGCGTTCATATCGGCGGCTTTTCTTTCGCACCCGGACAGACTTACGCTGTCGATCATGCTTTTCATCAGCATGCGCACGTCCTTATTCGTCACCGCCGAGGTTCCGTCAATGTCGCCGCTTACGGCGATTTCACCTGTTTTGCCGTTTAAAACCGCCCAGTCGCCTGTCCTGAGCTTACCCGAGCTAAGCTCGCTGTTATCTTTTCCGCGCAGGACTATCCCGGGGTATTTATCCTTAAGCTCTTTTACGGTCATCCCCTGAGCGCAGATGATTATATCCGCAAGCGTCCCGGGTTGAGCAGAGCCGGAGTCCTCAGGCTTTTCGGCAATATCTTTGATTTCGCAGGAGCAGTCCTTTTTGAGCGCCGCGTATCTGCCGCCTGCCGCGGCAATAAGCATGTCGCTGTCGCTCTTGACAGTACTGCCGTTAAGCTTCAGCGCGAGCTTTGAACCCACATACTCGGCGCCGCCCGATAAGCTTACGAGCGTCAGCCCCTGAGTATATACATAACCGCAGCCGCCGTCCGTTATCTTGCCGTCGTCGGGTATTTGACAGCAGTAAGATTTTCCGCCCTTTGACAGCCTGTAAACCCTTCTGTCATTGGTGAGCGCGTAGGCTCGGCTGTCGTTTACAAAAAGTTGCCTTACGTCGGAATCAAGGCGGTAAGTATATGTTGAATTTTCCGCAAAGCCCGAAACATAAGAAACCCCGTTTTCGACTATTATCAAAAACACCTCGCCGTCGGCATAGGCTACCGACGAAAACATAACGCTTTTGCCGCTGACTATATCGCGGCAAGTCAGCCTGCCGCTGTTTACGTTAAGCACAGCCGCGCCGTAGCTTTCGTACCCTGTTTTATATAAGGCGCAGAGGTTTTCCTCGTCATGGCAGACCGCCAAAACCGCGCCCGGAACGGCTGCCCACTTTACGGAAGCGTTTGGAACAACCCTCGCCGAGCAGACGGTTTTATCATAAAACCCGTAAAAATAAGCAGAAGAGCTTCCGCTGTACGCAAAAACTTTCCTGCACGCTTTCAGTTCATCAAATTTTACGCTGTCGTCCGCGCGCGCGAACACCGCGGAAGCGACAAGCAGGGCGAGAACCGTCAAACACGATAAAGCGCGCTTAAACATTTCTCCACCCCCTTTTTTTGATTATATCATGGATTTTGCCGAAAATCTACTGTATTTTGCAGCTTTTTGACAATATTTGTATTTTACTGATTATAGTGATATAATTTGTAAAAAGATATTATTCAGCAAGAACGGAGAAAACCAATGAAGATAACAGTATTGACCGAAAACACGACCTGCAAAAACCTGCCCGTAGAGCACGGCCTGAGCCTGTACATTGAAACAAACGGACATACCGTTTTATTCGACGCGGGGCAAACGCCTTTGTTTTCAGAAAACGCCAAAACTCTCGGTGTTGACCTGAGCCGCATCGACATTGCCGTGTTGTCACACGGCCACTACGACCACGGCGGCGGACTTGCGGCCTTTCTGGATATCAACCGCAAGGCACCCGTGTATCTTGACCGCCACGCCTTTGGGGAGCACTACAACGGCGAAAGATACATAGGTCTCGACAAAGCCCTGATCGGCAGTCCGAGGTTCGTTTTCACAAGCGGCATAACAAAAATCGCGGACGGACTGACGCTTTACGACTGCGCCGAACGCGAAAAGCTTGTTGATTTGGGCTCCTTCGGGCTTAATATGAAGCAGGACGGCAGGCTTGTGCCCGACGATTTCCGCCACGAGCATTATCTTCTTGTTGAGGAGAACGGCAAAAGGATCCTGATAAGCGGCTGCTCTCACAGGGGAATAATAAACATCGCCGAATGGTTCAAGCCCGACGTGCTTGTCGGGGGCTTTCACTTCAACAAGCTGCCGCTCGATAAAACGCTCCGGGGCTGCGCCGAAAGGCTTGACGCACTCGGCACGGTATACTACACCTGCCATTGCACAGGCACGGCGCAGTATGAGTATATGAAGCGCTATATGAAAAATCTGAACTACATCGCAACCGGAGATGTTGTTGAGGTATAAAAAGCATCCTATAAAGTTAAGAATGCAGGCGCGAAATCCGCGCCTGCACTTTTTATTTATCCGCCTGAAGCGTTATTTCGATTTCGTAGTCCTTGCCGTCGGCGGGACGGTAGAATTTCAGCTTTACCTTGTCGCCGTCGCTGTGCTTCTCAAGCACCTGATATATCTCTGAGAAGGACGTGATTTTGCTGTCGTCAAGGGCGGTTATGATATCGCCTTTTGTCAAGTCGGTGTTGTCGCAGGGGCCTCCGCTCTGGATAATCTGAACCTGAATGCCCTGGGGAACATCATAGTACTGAGCCTCGGCGGCGGTGATAGCCGCGCCTGAAATGCCGATTTTTACTCTGCCGTCGACATAGCCGTACTTCATCAGCTTATCGATAATTTCCTTGACCTGGGTCGACGGAATGCAGAAGCCCATTCCCTCGTATTTTTCGTCGACGATTTTTGCCGACGCAACGCCGATGACCTGACCGTACACATTAACGGCGGGGCCGCCCGAGTTGCCGGGGTTTATTGCCGCGTCGGTCTGGATGTACTTAACAAGGCTCTTGCTTGAGGCGTCGCGGTTGATTGCCGAAACAACGCCCTTAGTCATTGAGTTTTTATACTCGATTCCGCCCGGGTTACCGATGATGATTATATCCTCGCCGAGCTTTATCTGATCGGAGTTGCCGAAGCTTGCGGCTTTTAAGCCCTTTGCGTCAACAAGCTTCAAAAGCGCGATATCCGTGCGCGAGTCAAAGCCCACAACGCCTGCCGTATATTCCTTGTCGTCGGAGGTGACGACCTTTAAGGCGTAGGCGGTCTTGCTGTTGCCTACAACGTGAGCGTTTGTTATTATGTAGCCGTCGGAGGACAGGATGATTCCGCTGCCCTGCGAGTCGGGATTTGCTCTGTTTTCGGCGCTGCCGCTGTAGCAAAGTACCGAAACGACCGAATCGGACGCCTGATTGAACGCGTATTCGGCGCCGTAGCTCTTGTTTGTTTCGGCGTCGGCGGGCTTGTCGCCGAGCGTCATACCGCTGTAGTTTTTATCGGTTTTATCGGAAAAATCGCTCTCGTCGTGAGCCGCGGGCGCGGTAGTTGAGGGAGTGTCGGGATAGGTAAACGGAATGTTTTTGTTCCCGCCCGAACCGCCGTTTCCGTCGTCGGGCACGGTAAAGAATGAGAACGGATTATCGGCATTATTATCGCTCTTTTTGTTTTTGTCCGTCTGATAAATCGTATAGCCCATCATGCCGAACAGGCTTGCCGCAAGCAAAACACCCAGAACAACTATCACAACAATAAGCGACTTGTTGGCTTTGGGCTTTCCGGCAGAGGGAGCGCTGAACGGAGCAGGCTCCTGAGGTATTGCAGCCGGCGGATAGGGCGGCTGCGGAGGATAATAAGGCATTGGCTGAGCGTAATAGCCCTGAACAGACGGCTGAGGTGGCTGCGGCGGCTGATGCTGCGGCTCGGGAGCGCCCGAAAAGCCGTTGTCGGAATATACCGCGGTGTGCCTTATGGGGTTAAAGCCGCTGTCGGCGCTTGGCTCTGCCTGCTCTGCTTTTTCAGCGAGCGGCTTTTGAGGCTCAAAATCAAGCGCTTCCTCACCGCTAAAATCTTCTGGCGCGGCTTCTTCGGTATTCTTCTTTTCGGTAAGCGGCTTTTGAGGTTCAAAGCCGTAATAATTTTCAAACTGATTGTCCATATAATACTCCTATAAGTAAATATTACTTATCCATTATAACCCGAAAATCTTTTAAAAGCAACCGAAAAAGCGGCCTGTTGTGTGATGATTAACTGAAAATTTTACTTTGTATCACTTTTTTGCAAGTTTTTCCAAAAACTTTCCCGAAAAGCCTTTTAATCCTCGGCAATTTATTGTATAATAATGTTAAATCAACAGAGGGGACGCTTATCTGTTGAAATATCTTGAAAAGGAAGATGAATTATGCCATTAGTAAACGCAAAAGAAATGCTCACCAAAGCAAAGGCGGGCCACTATGCTGTAGGCCAGTTCAACATCAACAACCTTGAGTGGACAAAGTCCATCCTGCTTACCGCTCAGGAGCTCAACTCTCCCGTAATTCTCGGTGTATCCGAGGGCGCAGGCAAATATATGTGCGGCTACAAAACCGTAGTAGGCATGGTTACCGCTATGCTTGAGGAACTCAACATCACCGTTCCCGTTGCTCTTCACCTTGACCACGGCTCCTACGAGGGCGCAAAAAAGTGCATCGAGGCAGGCTTCAGCTCGATCATGTTCGACGGCTCTCACTATCCTATCGACGAGAACGTTGAAAAGACAAAAGAGCTTGTGGCTACCTGTAACGAGCTCGGTCTGTCGATCGAGGCAGAGGTAGGCTCGATCGGCGGCGAGGAAGACGGCGTTATCGGCGCGGGCGAATGCGCTGATCCTCAGGAATGCAAAATGGTTGCTGACCTGGGCGTAACAATGCTTGCGGCTGGTATCGGCAACATCCACGGCAAGTATCCCGAAAACTGGCAGGGACTCAGCTTTGAGACTCTCGACGCTATCCAGCAGCTCACAGGCGACATGCCTCTGGTTCTTCACGGCGGCACAGGTATTCCCGCTGACATGATCAAGAAGGCTATTGAGCTGGGCGTTTCAAAAATCAACGTAAACACCGAGTGCCAGCTTGCTTTCGCCGCTGCTACAAGAAAGTACATCGAAGAAGGCAAGGACCTGCAGGGCAAGGGCTTCGACCCCAGAAAGCTCCTCGCTCCCGGCGCAGAGGCTATCAAGGCAACCGTAAAAGAGAAGATGGAGCTCTTCGGTTCGGTTGGCAAGGCTTAAAAATTTTAATATTACACAGCAAGAGGCTGTCGCATAAGCGACAGCCTCAGCTTGTCGAAAAAGCTCAGCATATGCTGGGCTTTTTGCAATTGATGTGGTATAATAGACTTGGTGATGAAAAATGTTGGAAAAGAACGTGCAAAACAGAAACCAAATCGAAATCATATGCATAGAAGATTTAGTACCGCAGGATCATTTACTTCGCAAAATAGAGCGTGCGGTAGATTTCAAGAAGATCTATGAATTTGTTGAGGAGTTGTACTGTGCCGACAACGGCAGACCGAGCATAGATCCGGTGATTCTGTTCAAGATGGTGCTTATTCAGCACCTTTACGGTATTCGTTCTTTACGTCGTGTTGCAGACGAAGTATCTCTAAACATAGCATATCGTTGGTTTTTAGGCTATGCCATCAACGAACCGACGCCGCATTTTTCTACCTTGAGCTACAACTTCCGCCATCGCTTCAATGAAGAAACCGTTGACAAAATCTTCAACTGGATTCTCGATGAGATCGCCAACGAAGGATATCTGAATCCCGAAGCGGTGTTCATCGACGGAACACACATCAAAGCCAACGCCAACAAAAACAAGAAAATCAAGGAGCAAGTTCCTGTTGCGGCGAAAAGATACGCCGAGGAACTGCTCGAGGAAATCAATGCCGACCGTGAAGCACACGGCAAAAAACCTTTTGACGACGATACAAAGCCGCCGAAATCCAAGAATCAGCAGAAGAAAGACAATACCTCAAAGAAAAAAATGAAACGCCGCAAGCAGGAAGCCAAAACAAAAGAGGTCACTAAAAGCACAACCGATCCCGAAAGCGGATTGTTTGTCAAGGGCGACCACAAGCGTCAGTTTGCCTATGAAGCGCATACAGCCTGTGAAATGAACGGTTATGTGGTAGGCGTGGAAGTCACACCGGGCAATGTACATGACAGCGTGGCGTTTGACGATGTGTATGATGACGTTGTAGAGAAATATCCCGAAGTAAAAACGGTTGTATTGGACGCGGCATACAAGACGCCGCACATCTGCAAGAAAATAATCGATGACGAAAGAATCATTTCCACAGCATACAAAAGACCGATGACCAAAGAAGGCAACCACCCGTGGTATACCTATGTTTACGACGAGCACTATGATTGTGTCATTTGTCCCGAGTACAAAACATTAACATATTCAACAACGAACCGCGACGGATACCGTGAATACAAGAGCGATCCGAAAATCTGCGAACACTGTCCGACCAGACACCTATGCACAGCGTCCAAGGATTTCACCAAAACGGTAACAAAACATATTTGGAGCGATTACGTAGAGCTTGCCGAGGATTTCCGTCACACGCCGGAATATGCGGAACTGTACCGGTTGAGAAAAGAGAAGATAGAGCGGGTATTCGCCGACGCGAAAGAAAAACACGCCATGCGTTATACTCCCTACAGAGGCTTGACAGCAGTGAAGAATTGGGTCAGGCTTAAGTTTGCTGCCATGAATTTGAAAAAGTTCGCGATACACAAAGATTATGATAGAAAACGAGAAGAAGCGCCTACTCGCAATTCTAACTGTTTTCTGTTTTTTGCCAAGTCTTTCTTTCATATGTTAAAACCCGAAATCCGGTTCGCCTGAATTTCGGGTTTTTCTACAGTCTGAGGCTGTCGCATAAGCGACAGCCTCTTTTTCAACACTTTTATACTGATTCCCATTAAAACGGGTTCAACTTTTTCGGATTACGTCAATCAGAAAGCAAGTATTTATCCCGCGGTTTTTTCAATAACAATGTGTTCGCCTATCGGGAACTCGGTTTCGTACTCGGCAAAATACATCTGCATTTCCGTCGCGTCGGAAATCGCTATCTTGCCGTCCTTATCAACATCGGCGGCTAAAAACTTAAGCCCCTCAAGCTCCTGCATTTCGGCGACATGGCGCTGGATAGCTGTTACGTCGCTGATGCTCAGCGCTCCGTCGTTGTTTGCGTCGCCCAGAACAACCTCGTCCATCAGCATGCAAGTAATATTGTTTTCAACTGCGTACTCATAAGCCCGGGTGCCGTACCAGCAGCGGATCGTCACTTCAGGACAGTTCCAAAAGGCGGTGTCCGAAATATTATCGCACCAGCGCGGAATTGTAACATACTGCAGGTTTTCGTTATTACCAAAAGCGTAATCGCCGATTGTTGTTGAGGCGGGCGGCAAGACTGCCTCGGTAAGATAGCTGCATGAGAAAAACGCGAATTCGTCCACTCCGGCGACGGGATACCCGAGGACAAACTCGGGTATCTCGATACACTCATCTGTAAGAGCGCATTCGGTAATCAGCACGTTATTATTATTTGTTTTTACCACGGTATAGGTGCCGTCGCTGTATTCGGTTGCGGCAAAAGCTGTCAGAGCCTGCGAACATAACACAAGCGACAGGAGTACCGCGAAAATATTTTTTAGCTTTTTCATACTTCTCCTTTACAGTAATACAAAATGGTTTTTTCGGGGCGTTTGGATAGTCTGCTTTGGGGAATTAGCTGCAAAGCCTCATGTACTTTATATACATTCTTGCTTTTTGCCGTTAAATATATGATGTGTAATAATACAATAGCACAATAAACAAAAAGAGTCAACTCTTTTTATTTTTTACAAAAAGTCAATATCCAAATTAACCCGCAGTTATGTTCTGTAATAAACCTGCACATTCAGATGGATCGGAGCCGCGTGAGCTATTTTGTTTCCGATAAGGCTTTTTTCGCCCTCGTTGAGGTCGTCGTTAATATATATAGCTACTCTTTGTCTGATTGGAAATTCATCCACTCTGAAATCCGTCAGCCCGCAGCTGTTTAAAAAGCGGTTGAAGCCGGCAGCAGTCCCATCGCACAAAACCGCCTTTTCCTGATTTATCAAAAGCTCTCTCCTTCTTGCGGCGGTAAGCTGCGGCTTTTCGCGGTCTATGAATTTTTCGCGCTCGCTCAGTCCGGCGCTCTCGGCTGTGGGGATAAAGCCCTCTTTTATCATCTCGTCGATTTCCTCAAACAGCGGGTCAAGCGCCGCTGCGTACGCGGTCAGCTCTTTATCCGTAACGCTGCCCTCGGCAAAGCCGTAAAGTCCTAAAGGGAGCAGCTTGTTTTTCATTGAATCGTAGCTTGACATCATACCACCTGCACCGTCACATCGCCCGTTTCAAAAAAGGTGGAAGCGGGAATGGTCATGTCCGCCATCGACGGATCAAACACATATGTCTTGATGCAGCCCGTATCGAGCAGATATTTGCCGAGCCGAGACAGATAAAGCCTTCCGCCAAGCGGTATTGTGTTTATATAGTCCTCAAACGCGTCAGTGCACATTGTTACTATTTCATCGTTTGTAAAACCTTCCATCGGCGTCACGGTCACTATCATATCGTACGATTCGCTGACGGCGCGCGTAACAACGGTGTCGACGTTTAGCTCGCGGTTGTCGTCTATCAGGTTCTGCACCGCCACAAGCTGGGCGTCGGTAACGCTTCCGTCGGTTCTGGCAACATATACATTAAGCGTGCCCGCGCCCCTTGCTCTTGCCATTACGCCAGCCTTTGAGATACCGTCTACGGATTTGGCAAGCTCAATATAATAAGCGGCGTTCATTCCGTTTGGCATGCTCACATAGCTGTCGCGGATACGCGCCCTCAGCGTTGTGTCGCTCTCCTCGTCGGCGCCGCCCGTAAACATGCTCGGGTTGCTTAAAATGTCAATATCCGACGGCACGCTTACCGGCACGACCGCCGAGTGCGCGTAAATATTTCCGCGGTAGCCCGCGACTTCGGCTTCCGCCGGAACCAAAACCGAATATGTACCCGGAGCGATTTGGCTGTCCTCGGTGGTATAAACCCTTACGGGGTTTTCGTCGTCGGTCGAAACGACCGTGCCCTCGGGTATCACAATAGCCGTAGTCCGAGTTTCGTTTACCCTGAACTCCAGCTGACCGCGCGCTTTTTCCGCCGCCCTTCGTGTCAAGCCGCGCTGCTCGGCAAAGCGGTCGAGAAAAACACCCGACGCGGTCGAGGGAAAGAGCTGGCGCTTCATCCATTCAAGGCTTGTCTGCATGTTGTATATCTCACCCGCGAGGACCTTCATGCGGATGGCAATATCGCCGCTCTCGTCAAAATCCCCGCCGCTGTTTTGGGTGTAGCTGTTTTTCATTCTTTGATATATTTCGTTATACGTCTCCAAAAAGGCGCACCTCCTCTACACGGCTTTCGCCGTTAACATTGATTTCAAGTCTTGCGTTTCCGCCTGTCACGGAAAGCACTTTTACGCTTGTTGAGGGATACTCCGCAAGCGCCTCGCCGAGCATAAGCTCAGCCCTCTGAGCGTCGGAGTCCGAGTGCGGCGCGCCGAGCTCCCGGTCGTATATAAAGCTGCCGAGCGGCACCTTAAGGCAGATCAGCGCGCGCTGAAACAGAGCGTCGATACCGCTTATCGTTTCGACATTTCCGGCGCTGTCGGCGGCAAGGTCGCCGTTTTTCAGTCTTGCGTCAACCATGCGATACCTCCTCGCCGTTTATCAATACCCTTCCGTCGTTTTTGAGCACTATTGAAGCACCGCCCTTGGAGTAGAGCATTATTTCGCCCTCCTGAAGCCCCGCCGCTTTTTTGAGCACGCCGAGGCCTACCTCGCCGTCCTCAAGCGGAAGCACGACCGCGCGCTCACCCGACGGCGCAACGCTGAATATCCCGTACGGAAAACACATTTCAAGCGCCTTGTGCTCGGATGATGACGCGACCGCCGTTCCTCCCGCGCCGCCGGTGTTCGTTTCGCCCTTTGCCGCCTCGGGCGACGTCATGGAATGATTAGTTATGTAATTCATCAGCCACATCAAAATTCTCCTTTTCAAGTAATATAACGCTGCTCTCGCCGCGGCTGTCGGCGGAATAGCTTACTTTTCTGACCGCAAGTCCGCCTATCTCTCCCAGCACGCTGTCATTTACCGAGGCGCCGCACCCCAAAACACCCGTAAGGCAGCCCTTGCAGGTAAGCTCCAAAGCGTAGCTGTCACGGTTGCTGTTTTCAAACATTTTATCGGCTGTTTGAAGCGTTGTTTTGTCAGCCGCAGCGTTTACATAGCGAACGCGCGTAAGCGATTCTGCCTCCGGATTTGTATTTTTGATAACCGAGCTGTAGGTGTTTGTCTGCTGAAATTTCAGCCTGATTTCCGAAATCAGCGCGTGCCTGCGCCTGTTCTCCTTGAGCGAGGTATATCCAATGCCCTCGCCGGTATCGGAAAAGTTCACTTTGCCGGCTGCGGGGCTGCCCTTCAGGTACGCCCTTCCGTCGCCCGAAACGCGCGGCTCGCTGTTGTAGCGGTAACGGCAAAAGCGCTGCAAAACGCGCCAGTGCGACATACCCTTGTCGATTTTAAGCATGCCGTAATACGGAACATAATCCTTTTCGGAAAGCTTTATCCCGAACGGGCGCAGATGCCTGTTTTCAATAAGGGATGCGGTCGGGTTAAGATATGTCACGGGCTCAGCCTCGTTGTCGAGCAGCTTTCCCGCGGGGCTTCTTGCGCTGAGCTTTAGAATAACCCCTTTGGCGCGCTTGACCGTAACAACGCTGTCGATCTGCCCGGCGAACACAAGCCTGTCCTCATTATACGCGCAAATAGTATCGGCGTTCTTTCTGAGGTTGCCGTCATACGGACAGGTGACAGTCAGGCTGTCCGCAGGCACACTTAAATCGCAGTCATACGAAATTGTAATGACCTTTTCAAGCGCGGTTTCGCCCTTGCCGCTTTTCAGCTTGAACGTCAGCACAGCGCCACCGCCCTTCCGCCGAGGTTTTCATCGGGGCGCTTTATGTCCGGGTTAAGCGCTACCAGCCTGTCTATCACAATATCAAAGCGGTAGGAAACATCCCAAAGCGTTTCGCCGTCTGAGGGCGTGTAGCTTTCAGGCTTGTCCATCACCTCGCGCTCCATGACCTCGCGGAAAACAAAGCTGTATGTCAGCACGTCGGGCTTTGGGATTCCTTTGATTTTAAGGCTTTCAAAAACGGCGTGAACCGTTCCCAGCTTTGGAATAGCCAGCACACCGCTGCCGCCGCTTTTAAACAGCTCAAAAAGCCTTTTAAACTGTTCGGTGCAGTCC
>ONMK01000082.1:0-6431 GCA_900318905.1 uncultured Eubacteriales bacterium
TGTTTATGGCGGTTAACTTGGTTGCGGGAGAAGGATTTGAACCAACGACCTTCGGGTTATGAGCCCGACGAGCTACCGAACTGCTCTATCCCGCTATATTTTATTGTTGCTGTTTGATACAGCTTTTATATCTTACCACGTTTCATTTGATTTGTCAAGGGGGAATTTTAAATTACATCATCTTCCCTCCCTGACTGTAGAATAATATGCAGGTTTGGGGCAAAATATTCCTTTGATATTGCATTTTTACGGCAAAATTGTTATACTATAACTTAAAGCTCATTTGCTAATTTAAGGAGGAAATTACTCATGTGTAAAAAGGACAAGTATTACATCACCACGGCTATTGCCTACACCTCGCGCAAGCCGCACATCGGCAACAGCTACGAAATTGTTTTGACCGACGCAATCGCGCGCTACAAGCGTATGCTCGGCTACGACGTATTTTTTCAGACAGGTACCGACGAACACGGTCAGAAAATAGAGATGTACGCCCAGGCGGAGGGCTGCACGCCGAAGGAATATGTTGACAAGGTCGCGGGCGAAATCCGCGCAATCTGCGACGTACTCAACACCTCATACGACTACTTCATCCGCACCACCGACGCAAATCACGAGCGCGCGGTTCAGAAGATATTCAAGAAGCTCTACGAGCAGGGCGACATCTACAAGGGCAGCTACGAGGGACTTTACTGCACACCGTGCGAGAGCTTCTGGACAGAGAGTCAGCTTGTTGACGGAAAATGCCCCGACTGCGGCCGCGAAGTTAAGCCCGCAAAGGAGGAGGCGTATTTCCTGCGCCTTTCAAAATATCAGAAGCAGCTTGAGGAATACATTGAGAGCCATCCCGATTTTATATACCCCGAGAGCCGCAAAAAGGAAATGCTCAACAACTTCATCAAGCCCGGGCTGCAGGACCTCTGCGTTTCGCGCACGAGCTTCAAGTGGGGAATCCCCGTTGATTTTGACCCCAACCACGTTGTATACGTTTGGATCGACGCGCTTTCAAACTATATCACCTCGCTCGGCTACGACACCGAAAACAGCAGCGAGATGTACAGAAAATTCTGGCCTGCCGACGCCCACATCATCGGCAAGGACATCGTACGCTTCCACACAATCTACTGGCCTATTATGCTCATGGCCTTGGGCGAGCCGCTCCCGAAGCAGGTTTACGGTCATCCGTGGTTGCTGTTCGGCGAGGACAAGATGAGCAAGAGCCGCGGCAACGTAATTTATGCCGACGAGCTGTGCAAGATGATAGGTGTTGACGCGGTACGCTACTATCTGCTCAGCGAGATGCCGTTCGCAAACGACGGTTCAATCACCTACGAAACGATAATCGAGCGCTTCAACTCAGACCTTGCGAACACCTTAGGCAACCTTGTTAACCGCACGATCGCGATGAACAACAAGTACTTCGGCGGAGTTATTCAGGAGCCGAGCGCCAAGGAGGAGCTTGACGACGAGCTTATTTCATGCTGCTTCGACACAGTTAAAAAGGTAGATGACTGCATCAACGCGTTCCACATCAGCGACGCGCTCGAGGCTGTGATAAATCTGGCAAAGCGCTGCAACAAATATATTGACGAAACCGCACCGTGGGCGCTTGCAAAGGATGAGGCGAACAAGGCGCGTCTGGGCACAGTGCTCTACAACCTGCTTGAGAGCATCCGCTACATCGCTGTACTGATCCAGCCGTTCATGCCCGACACAAACAAGGCGATATTAACTCAGCTCAGCTGCGACACCTCAGACTACGCAAGCCTTTCGGAATTCGGCGCGACAAAGGCCGGCACCGTACTCGGGAAAGCAGAGCCGCTGTTCGTGCGCATTGACTCAAAGAAGTTCTTTGAGGAGGTCGAGGCTATGCAGAAGGCATACGCCGAGAGCGAAAAGACAATTGAGGAGATTGAGGAAGCCGAGGAAATCCCGCAGATCTCAATTGACGACTTTGCAAAGTGCGACATCCGCGTAGGCGAGGTAAAGGCATGCGAAAAAGTTAAAAAGAGCAAGAAGCTCCTTAAATTCTCAATCTTTGACGGAGCTGCCGAGCGCACGATCGTAAGCGGAATAGCTCAGTTCTATCAGCCCGAGGAGCTTGTTGGCAAAAAGATTCTGTTTGTATCAAACCTCAAGCCCGTAAAGCTGTGCGGAGTTGAGAGCTGCGGAATGATTCTGTCGGCGTGCAGGGGCGACGAGCTGCAGCTTGTAACCGTTGACGAAAACATGCCCGCGGGCTGGAAAATTTCGTAACAAAACAACAAAAGCTTATTGACGGAGTTGGTTTAAAGCCGATGGTTTTGAACCAACTCCATAATTTTTATCATTATTCAGATTGCTTTTTGTGCGATAAAGTGATATACTATACTTGGCAGAATATTCCCCGCTCAAAACTTTGAAAGGATGATTATCGTGAAAAAGCGGCAAAAAATCATTAGCATTATTTTATCTGTTCTTATTATATCCTCTGTCGCTACAGCTTTTCCCGTTTCGGCGGACGCTGCCACCGCGCAGGAATCGGTTGCTTCCAGCGGAGTCACGGGCGACTGCACCTGGCATCTGGAAGCCGACGGCACGCTGACAATAACGGGCGACGGATATATGGATAACTACGAAACGCCCATAGATGACGAAATGAATGAGTCCACACCTAAAATTGCGCCCTGGCTGTCCTGCGACCGCACAGGTTATTATGGCAACTATTCCATAAAAAAATTAGTAATCAGAAACGGTGTTAAAAATATCGGCAGCTACGCCTTTAACCGCTGCTATAAAATAAGCAGCATAACAATCCCCGAAAGCGTAGCGGAAATAGGAGATTACGCGCTGCCCAGCGGCGCTAATCTCAGTATAAATATTTCAAAAGACAACCCCGTATTTGACAACAGAGATAACTGCAACGCAATAATCGAAACGGCGACAAACACTATTATCTACGGCTATCACTCCACTGTGATTCCGGATACCGTAACCGCAATAGGCAAAAGCGCGTTTTCGGGATGTATCAAAAACAGCATCGACCTGCCGTCAAGCGTAAAAAGCATAGGCGATTATGCGTTTAGCGGATGTACTTTTAACGGCACAATCAGCCTGAATGAAGGACTTGAAAGCATAGGTAAAGGGGCTTTTTCGAGCTGTTTTCAGATGAAGGAGATAAAGGGTTCCTCAACCATTAAAAGCGTGGGAGATAAGGCGTTTTATAATTTAACCGAGCTGACAAGCGCCGACTTTTCGGCGGGGCTTGAAACTTTAGGCGCAGAAGCTTTTAAAAGCTGTAATAAGCTGACCTCTGTAAAGTTGTCAAAAAACCTCAGAGAAATAGGCAATAACGCGTTTGAGTCCTGTGAAAATATAAGCGGGTTTTCTCTGCCCGACACTCTCAATAACATCGGAGACTACGCGTTCAGCAACTGCCTAAAAATCAATACGGTGAATATCCCGGCTAGCGTAAGCAAAATCGGACTAAATCCGTATAAAGGCTGTTCTCGCTTAACAAGCATAAGCGTTGACGGCGCCAATCCGAATTTTGACAGCAGAAACAACTGCAACGCAATAATCAACTCAACGACCAATGCGCTGATTACGGGATGCGAAAACACGGTGATTCCCGAAGGAACAAAATCCATTTACTCCTTCGCGTTTTCTCAAAATTCAAATATCAAAAACCTCAAAATTCCCAAGTCGTTAACCGACATTCAGGATCTGGCGCTTATCGGCTGTTCCCCCGAAAGCGTAAGTGTTGACGCGGAGAACCCGAAATACGACAGCAGAGACAACTGCAACGCCATTATTGAAACAGACGGCGACACGCTGATTTTCGGCTGCAAGAACACCATTATCCCCTACAGCGTAAAGAGCCTGGGGGATTATGCCTTTGCAAACTGCAGCTTAAAATATTTAACTATTCCGCGAAATGTTAACAGCTTTGGAAACAAATGTGTCGGTTATTATTATTTTGATCCGCCCAAAGAATATGATCCTTTTGAAACCAATAACTTTACAATTATCGGCGAATTCAACAGCCCCGCGGAAGAATACGCAAATAAAATGAAGTTCAACTTCAAGGAAACAGTAAACCGCCCAGGCAACAAGACCGGCGAATGCACGTGGAGCTTTGACAGCGAAACAGGCACCCTGACCGTTACGGGCGACGCGGAGCTTCCCGACTACAAATACGAAAACGCGCCGTGGAGCGGGCTTCCTGTTAAAAAGGCGGTGCTCGGCGACGGAATCATCAAAATAAGCTACCATGCGTTTTACAAATGCGCTCAGCTTGAGAGCATAGATATTCCCGACAGCGTTACCTCACTGGACGCTCAGGCGATTGAAGAATGTACTTCGCTCAAAGAAATATCCGTCGGCGCGGGACTGACAAATAATTCATTGACGGAACTGAACAAATTAAGCCTTGACAGGATCACGGTTTCCGAAAACAATCCCGTATTTGACAGCAGGGAAAATTGCAACGCTGTTATAGCTACCAAAACCAACACTCTTGTGGTGGGTACCTCCGAAACCGTTTTCCCGGAAAGCGTCACTTCAATAGGCGCATACGCGTTCAGAAATACGGAGAATCTGAAAAGCATTGATATTCCCGACAGCGTTACAGCTATTAACTATTGTTCCTTCGCCAGATGTAACAATCTGGAAAGCGTAAGACTTCCAAATAACATTACCGGCCTCAGCGGAACTTTTATTGGATGCAAATCGCTGAAAAACATTGTAATCCCCGACAGCGTTAAGGATATTGCCGGAGCGTTCGCGTACTGCACTTCGCTGAAAAGCATTACGGTTCCTAAAAACGCCAAACTTAACTTCTGTAACCCTGATTCCTCTGAGGATGATAGTTTATGGTACGGGGCTTTCTATTATTGCAGCGCCCTTGAGGACGTCAAAATCAGCGACGGAGTAAAGTTTATCGGAAATAACACCTTTTACAATTGCTCAAGCCTGAAAGAAATTGTTTTGCCCGAAAGCGTGGAATGTATTGCTATCAGCGCTTTTGCTAACTGTTCAAGCCTGAAAAGCGTTTCTATTCCAAAAAAAACATCCGAAATATATGAATATGCGTTCAGCGGCTGCAAAAATTTAAAGAGCGCTATCATAAAAAACAAGGACGCGCAAATTGGGGAAGAGGCGTTTGGTTACTACATTGACACTGAAACAAAAAAGATTGAAAAGACTCCGGACTTTACTGTTTTCGGACTAAATGACAGCACGGCTCAGAAATACGCGGAAGATAACGGCTTTAAATTTATCGGTATCGAAAACACGGATACAGTTTCCGACGAAAAAACAGGCGTCAGCGTTTCGCTTTACCCGGGCGTTGACCTGAGCGTTTCCGACATTACCGGCAGCGACGAATTAAAGAGCTTTGTCCTGAAACCGGGCGAAATTATCTTTAAGGCGTTTGATATCACGCTCAAAATCGACGGCGCTGAAACCACCGTAGCCTCCTCCGAGGTAAAAATCCCCTGCGGCGAGCCGGGCTTCAGAGTTTACCGCTGTGAGGACGACAACACCCTGACCGACATGAAAGCTTCATACAATGACGGCTGTATGGTATTTTCAACCCAGCATTTCAGCAAATACCTGCTTGTCGAATACTCTGTCAATGCGGGCGACGTTAACGCAGACGGAATAGTTAACGGCAAGGACGCGGCAATTCTCGCGCGATTCACATCGAGCTGGAACGATTACCGCAACAAGATTAATTCCGCCGCCTCCGACATTAACGGCGACGGAAAAATAAACGGTGCCGACGCAGGTATACTGACCCGATACGCAAGCGGCTGGAAAGGGTTCGAAAAATATTTTAAAACAACAGACGAATAAGAGAGATGCCAAATGAACTATCACAATATTTTTGACGCGCACGCGCACTATGACGACGCGTGGTTCGACAGTGACCGCGACGAGCTTCTTGATTCCCTGCCCGAAAAGGGGGTCTGCGGCGTTGTCAACAATGCGGTTGACCTGAAATCTGCTCAAACCGTTATCGCTCTCGCCGAGAAGTACCCGTACATGTACGCGGCGGTTGGACTTCACCCTGAAAACCTTGACGACGTGCCCGACGACTACCTTGACCAAATCGCCGCGCTGACTAAGCACGAAAAGGTCGTGGCGATAGGCGAAACAGGGCTTGATTATCACTGGGATACACCGAAAATGCTGCAAAAGCGCGTGTTTGAGGAACAGCTAAAGCTCTCGCTTGAGCTGGAGATGCCGATTGTCGTTCATGACCGCGAAGCCCACGGCGACACCTTTGAGCTGCTCAGAAAATACAAGCCGCGCGCGCTTGTACACTGCTTTTCGGGCAGCGTTGAGCTTATGCGCGAGGCGGTGAGGCTTGGCTGTTACATAAGCCTTGGCGGAGTTGTCACATTCAAAAACGCGCGCCACAGCATTGAGGTAGCGGCTGAAATTCC
>ONMK01000082.1:6454-8154 GCA_900318905.1 uncultured Eubacteriales bacterium
CTTTTGCTTGAAACCGACGCGCCCTACATGGCTCCCGTGCCGTTCAGGGGCAAGCGGAACGACAGTTCACTGATAACTTACGCCGCCGAAAAAATAGCGCAGGTTCGCTCAATTTCATCAGCGCAGAAGGTTTTGGATATTACGGCAGAAAACTGTGCAGATTTTTACATGCTTTAAATTTCATCGGTAAATTACTGTTGCGGACAGCATTTACGGCTGTCCGCTTTGTTTCCGTCGGCACTATTTATGATTTTTTTTTGTGCCGGAATTTCTTTTTACAGTTTTCTACAAAAATTATGGTATTTAGTATTATCAATTGCAAATCGTGTTGTTTTGTAGTATAATTATATAGATTAGATATATATAATGCCTTAGTGCGCAATTCTATTACTTTGAGGAGTGATTCATCCGCATGGAATTTTCTTTTAAGGATATTCTGAATATCATCAAAAAAAACATTATATTCATGCTTATTGTAGCCATTCTTGCCGCGGCGGGAACTTACTTTGCCACAGCTCTTTTGGTAAGCCCCACATACACCTCCACCGTTAAGCTGTATGTCAACGCAAAAATCAACGCCAAAACAAGCTACGAGGAGTTAAACTCGCACAACTACGCACAGAAAATAGTTGCAACCTACATTGAGGTATTAAACACGAATCATTTTTATTCAAAGGTCGCCGAGGAACTCCCCGACAAGTACAGCGCAACATACCTGAAAAACAATATCTCATTTTCAGAGGTTGCCGATACCGAGGTTTTCAGCGCTTCGGTTTCCTGCAACGACCCGATTGACGCAAAAACAATTGCCGACGCAGTCGCAAAGGTTGCGCCGCAGACAATCAAGGAACAGTTTGAGAGCAACGCAAATCTTAAAATCGTAGACGAAGCTCAGCTCCCAAAGGCTCCCACATCGCCTAATCCCACAAGAAACGCGGCTGTTGCGTTTATCGGCGGACTTGTACTTAGCCTAATTATTGCATTTGTAAGGGATTACTTTGACGTAAAGATCAAGTACGACTATGAGATGACAGTGCTTTGCGGACTGCCCGTACTTGCGGCTGTTCCCGAATTTAATAAAGATAATAAATCCGGCAATTCACAGAATACTAAAAATAATAATAAAACAAAGGCGGAGGCGTAAGTTATGTTTAAGAAAAAAAGCAAAAAGGGTTCAAGCCAGGCCGTAAACGCAGACGCGCTGAACTTCCTTATTAGAGAATCTTACAAAACCGCAAGAACAAACATTGACTATTCAATTATCAAAAAAGGCTGTAAAAAAGTTGTCTTTACAAGCTCCGCCAAAGGCGAGGGCAAAACCCTTTCTTCGGTAAATATCGCGTCGGCGCTGGCTCAGCAGGTTGACACAAAGGTTATTCTTGTTGAAACCGACCTTCGCCGTCCCCATGTTCACCTCGCGCTCGGACTTGCCCCCTCTCCGGGAATCACAAACTGTCTTAACAGCGAATGTGAGCTCAAGGACATTATAAAACCCACACACCTTGCAAACCTTTCGGCAATCTGCTACGGCGCAATTCCTCCGAACCCCTCAGAGCTGCTTTCGAGCGACTCAATGAGCGAAATCATCAGTCAGCTTGAAAAGGAATATGACTATATCATTTTTGACGCGCCTCCCGTTGCGGTTGTAATTGACGCCGTGCCCATTATCAAGCACAGCGACGGAGTTGTGCTTGTTGTGC
>ONMK01000097.1 GCA_900318905.1 uncultured Eubacteriales bacterium
ACCTTGACGGGACACTCCGCTGTAACGACCTCGCAGACCGCGTCCGCAAGACCGCCGACGACGTTATGCTCCTCAACGGTGATGATCCTGCCTGTTTCCCTTGCCGCCTTCGCGATGATCTCGCGGTCGATCGGCTTGATGGTGTGGATATTGATAAGACGGGCGCTAATGCCCTCTGCCTCAAGCTCCCTTACCGCCTTGAGCGCCTCGTTCACGACAAGGCCTGTAGCGATAACGGTGACGTCGCTGCCCTCGTGGAGAGTGATACCTTTGCCGAGCTCAAATTTGTAGGTCTCGGGGTCGTTAAAGCTGTCGATAGCAAGTCTGCCGAGCCTGATATACACGGGGCCGTCGTACTCGATAGCCGCCTTTGTTGCCGCCTTCATCTCCCAGTGATCAGCGGGGTTGAGAACGACCATACCGGGGATAGCGCGCATAATGCCCATATCCTCTACACACTGGTGAGTGGCGCCGTCCTCGCCTGTTGAGATACCCGCGTGGCTGCCGGCGATCTTTACGTTGAGTCCGGGATATGCCACAGAGTTGCGGATCTGCTCAAAGGCTCTGCCGGTCGCGAACATAGCGAACGACGCGGCTACGGGAATCTTGCCCGCTGCAGCCATACCTGCCGCTACGCCTACCATATTGCCCTCGGCGATGCCGCAGTCAAAGAACCTGTCGGCATACTCCTTCTGAAAAATGCTTGTCTTTGTAGCCGCCGCCAGATCGGCGTCGAAAACTACTATATCTTTATTATCCTTAGCGAGCTCGCAGAGCGCTTCGCCGAAGCTTTCTCTGGTCGCCTTTTTGATTATCTCTGCCATCAGCGCTCGCCCTCCAATTCCTTGATTTGAGCGTCAAGCTCGGCTGTTGCCGCTTCAAACTGCTCCAAGTTGGGAGCAACGCCGTGCCAGCCTACCTGATTTTCCATAAACGACACGCCCTTGCCCTTTACGGTCTTGGCGAGGATCGCCGTGGGCTTGCCCTTTACAGTCTTTGCCTTGTCAAGCGCGGACTTGATCTGCTCAAAGTCGTGTCCGTCGATCTTGATGACCTCAAAACCGAATGCCTCAAACTTTTTGTCAAGCGGTTCGATTCCCGCTACGTCCTCTACGGTGCCGTCGATCTGAAGACCGTTTTGGTCAACGATCACTACGAGGTTGTCGAGCTTGTTGTGAGAAGCAAACATAGCCGCCTCCCAAACCTGGCCTTCCTCTACCTCGCCGTCGCCGAGAACTGTATATGTGCGATAGTCTTTGTTGTCAAGCTTTGCCGCGAGCGCCATTCCGCACGCCGCCGATACGCCCTGTCCGAGCGAGCCTGTGCTCATATCAACGCCGGGTGTACGCTTCATATCAGGGTGACCCTGGAGCATAGCGCCGACATGGCGGAGCACCGTGAGCTCCTCCCAGTCAAAAAATCCCTTGAGCGCCAAAACGGCGTAAAGGCTGGGGCAGCAGTGACCCTTTGATAATACAAAACGGTCTCTGTCCTCCCATTGGGGATTTTCGGGGTCGACCTTCATCTCTTTATAATAGAGATAGGTAAAGATATCGGCAGCCGAAAGCGAACCGCCCGGATGACCGGATTTCGCGTGATATGTGCCGAGGATCGCTCCCTTTCTCGCTTTGGCGGCGAGGATCTTGAGCTGCTTGATTTCTGAACTATCCATAAACAACCATCCTTTCCGTGCGCTTTGATACGACAAAAAACGCTAATATACACGCACGTCACTGATTTTATTATACACCATATTGATAAAAATTCAACAAATGTTTTGCGATATTTTAATGAATATCGAAAATTGTTGTAAAATACATAATATCCGCCTTGAAACATTTAATATTTGTGGTATAATTTAATTAATGGAAATCAGTTCCGGAGGTTTTATTATGCTTCTTACTGCCGATGTTGGCAATACAAATATAAAGCTTGGTATTTTTGACGGCGATAAGCTCGTGCACAAAATGAGATTTTCGACCGATACCAGAAAGACAAGTGATGAATTTGCCGTTGTGCTGTACGCGTTTTTTCAGGTGTACAACATCGACGTCGGCGTGATAGACGCATCGATCATCAGCTCGGTCGTGCCAAAGGCGACTCAACCGCTGAGAGACGCGATAAAGATCGTCACCGGCAAAAAGAGCTTTATCATCGGCCCCGGACTGAAAACGGGTATGGATCTTAAGATCGACCGTCCCGAAACCTTGGGCGGAGACATAGTCTGCGGCTGCGTGGGCGCTTTTGAAAAGTACGGCGGCCCGCTGATTATGATTTTTATGGGCACGGCGACCGTGCTCGCCTATGTTGACGAGAACTTCGCGTACCGCGGCGGCGTTATCGCCCCGGGAGTCGGTATCTCGCTCGACGCCCTGACCCAAAACGGCGCGCTTTTGCCGTCTGTCGATCTGCGCGCTCCCAAAAACGTGATCTGCACCAACACCGTTGACTGTATACGCTCGGCAATGACTTACGGCAGCGCGTGTATGATAGACGGGCTGATAGACAAATTCTGCGAAGAAAAAGGTAAGGAGTGCAAGATCATCGCCACAGGCGGACTTGCGGAAAGCATTGTCTGCAACTGCCGCCACGAGATCACATATGATGAAAACATCATACTCGAGGGCTTAAACAACATAAATCAAAAAAACGACAGCAAAAAACGTATGCAATAAGGCTTTGCCTTTTTGTAAATATATTTGCGTTTCACCTGCATAAACGGGCAGGGAAACAGCAGGAGGTTATTTTATGACAACAATCAAAAAAAACACTTTGCCCGCTTACTTTAAGCCGGTATTCTGTTCACTGTTAGCGGCGTTGATCGTCTTGCTGACGTTTTTTGTCCGCATCCCGTTGGGACCGCTGACAATCACGCTCAACTGTCTTCCCGTCGCGATCGGCGCGGTTTTGTTGGGACCGCTTTACGGCGCTATTTTGGGCGCGGTTTTCGGACTTTCCAGCTTTATTATGACTTTGACAGGCGGCGGCGGACCGCTTATGACAATGCTGCTGGGCGTTAATCCGTTTTATACTTTTCTTATGTGCTTTGTACCGCGCGTTATCTGCGGATGGGTCCCCGGACTGCTGTTTAAGTCGCTTCCCAAGAAAAGTGGAACGACCTGGCTGGTAAGCTCCGCCGTTTGCTGCGGACTGACCACTCTGCTAAATACCGTCGGTTTTCTCGGCCTTATGTGGATCTTCTTCAGAGGTTCGCTGACCGACAAGCCCACTGAAAATATATTTGTTTTCATTTTCGCGCTGGCAGGTCTGAACGCGCTGGTTGAATTTATTATCAACCTCGTTTTCGGTACAACTATCAGCCGGGCGATGCATGCGGCAACAAAAAACAAGCTATAATATTTAAATAAAAATCTCCTCCGGGGCAACCGGAGGAGTGTGTCATACATTATTGAACCGAACCGTATTACATTTTTGACAGCACGTCAAGCAATCTGTCCGCCGCTTCCTCTTTGGAAAGCAGAGGCAGATCGGTAACGCCGTCTTTATTTATAAGAACTAAATGATTGGTGTCTGTACCAAAACCCGATCCGGCATCCTTTAATGAATTCGCCGCGATCAGATCCGCATTTTTCTTATGCAGCTTTGCCGTGGAATTTTCCAGTATGTTTTCGGTTTCCATTGAAAACCCGCAAATTAGCTGTCCGTCTTTTTTATGCTCGCCGAGCCATTTCAAAATGTCCCGCGTGCGCTTCAGCGAAAGCGACAGATCGGATCCGTCATCAGATTTCTTGATCTTCTCGGTTTTGGTTTCCGCGGGAGTGTAATCCGCCACGGCAGCGGTCATTACGCAGTAATCCTGTTCCGCGAAACGGTCGGCGACCGCTTGGAACATTTCCTCCGCACTTTTTACGGAGATCACCTCTACAAACGGCGGACGCGCAATACTTACGGGACCGCTTATGAGTGTAACATCGGCTCCGCGCAGCATTGCCTGCCGCGCTACTGCATAGCCCATTTTGCCCGTAGAATGATTTGTAATAAACCTAACGGGGTCAAGGCTTTCCTGCGTCGGGCCCGCAGTAACCAAAACTTTTTTACCTGTTAAATCTTTTTCTTTTGCGGTCGCTCTGAGGATGTAATCGAGTAATGTTTGCTCTGAGGGCAGCTTTCCTTCTCCGACGTCGCCGCACGCTAAAACACCGGTTTCGGGCGGAATAACGGTAATACCGCGCCGCTCTAAAACAGAGAGGTTATCCTGCACGGCAGGATTATTGAACATATTTACGTTCATCGCGGGAGCTACCATAACGGGACACCCCGCCGCAAGAACAGTCGTGCTCAGCATATCGTCCGCGATACCATGCGCCATTTTGCCAATCATATTGGCAGAAGCGGGCGCTATCATAATAACGTCCGCACGTTCGGCAAGCGCAATGTGCTTGACCTCGCTTACATCGTTGCGGTCAAACATTTCTGTAATGCAATGGTTTTTGGTAAGCGTCTCAAACGTTATAGGGTTAATAAACTTCTCGGCGTTCTTAGTCATAATTACATCGACATTGGCGTGAAGCTTTACAAGAGCGCTTGCCAAATTGGCGATTTTATAGGCTGAGATACTGCCTGTGATCCCCAGAAGAATATTTTTATCTTGTAGCATACGGATTACCTCACAAGTTATTATTCATCAAAAATAGTATAGCATATTTTATTGTATTGTCAATGACGGACGCGGCGCACAGCTGCGCCGATACACATATCAATTCATTTGTAATAAATCCTTTAGTCAGGTGGTCGTTATGAAAAACAAGATTCTCTCAATTCTATTAAGCTCAAATGATTTTGTTTCGGGGCAGTCGCTCGCGAATCAGCTCGGCGTGTCGCGCCAGGCTGTATGGAAGGGAGTCAACGCCCTTAAAGAGGACGGCTACGAGATAAGCTCTACGCCTAACAAGGGGTATAAGCTTGTTTCTTCTCCTGATTTTTTGAACGTTGAGGCGATCAAAACCCACCTTAATACCGAGCTTATCGGCAGAGAAATAATCGTGCTCGACTCGGTCGGCTCAACAAACGACTACCTCAAGGAGCTTGGCAATAACGGCTGCCGCGAGGGCGTTGTGGTCACCACAAGGGAACAGACGCAGGGCAAGGGCAGGCTCGGCAGGACCTGGCT
>ONMK01000036.1 GCA_900318905.1 uncultured Eubacteriales bacterium
AAACCTCAATTCCAACATGGTTTACTCTACCGTTTACAGCATGGTTAATTCTCCTGAGGAATATAAAGGCAAAACGGTCAAGGCTCAGGGCACGTTTGATGTGTTTACCGACCCAAAGTCAGGAACGTTATTTTACGCCTGCGTAATAGCCGACGCCACCGCCTGCTGCTCTCAGGGGCTTGAGTTCGTCTGGAAAGGCGACCACAGCTATCCCGGCGACTATCCAAAGGTCGGCGAGCCGATAACCGTAGGCGGCGTTTTCGGCACTTATGATGACAACGGACAGACATACTGCCGCCTTTCCGACGCGGAACTTGCGGTTTAATAATTTTTCTTTAAAACTTCACTTATGATCTTAACGCCCTCGTCAAGCTTTTCCTGCGCTATGCCTGAAAAGCTCAGCGCCGGGGCGTTTTCTTCTCGGTTTGACCTCATAAGCTTTACCGAGCGCTGCTCAAGCTCCTCCTCGGTTTTTGCCATGTCGATTTTGTATGGCAGCTTTAAAGTGAGGTATAGCGAGGTTTCGTTGAAGTGATATTTAGCTTCGGGCAGGTATTTTTCAACGGCTGAAATAAGCGCCCTGCTTTTTTCAAGGTACACCCTTCTCGCACGCCGCAAATGAGCGTCGATTTTTCCGTTTGTAATGTATTTTGCCAGCGCAAGCTGTTCGGTTTTTGACGCAGTCTGATTCATAAACCGTTTTACGCTGTTATACTTTTCAAGCAGCTTTTCGGGCAGCACCATGTAGCTGATTCGGACAGATGGCAGCAGTACCTTTGAAAACGCGCCTATATACACGGTGTTTTCTATGTCATAATGCTGAACACAGGGGATAGGCCGCGTGCTGTAGCGCAGCTCTCCGTTATAGTCGTCCTCTAAAATCAGCGCGCTGTTCTGCCGCGCCCACTCAATTATTTCAAGCCTGCGCGTAACGGGCATATTTGATCCTCTTGTGCCTGAAAAGTTTGGGTTTATCAGAATAATATCGGGAGATATTTCTTTTAAAGAATCAATTGTGACGCCGTATTTGTCGCTTTCAAAATAATGTATGTCATAATCAAAGCTTTTGAATATCATCTCAGCCTGCAAATAACCTGACTTTTCCACCGCGACCTTTTTACCAAAGCCGATAAGCGAGCATAGCAAATATAGAATCGCCTGAGTGCCCGCTCCAACCACGATATTGCTCTCCTGAGCATTTACGCTTCGAACCCCAAGAGCATATCTCTGCAGCGCGGAGCGGAGCGCTTTTTCGCCCTGAACATCACCGTAAGAAGTTAAAAGATAGTTGCGGTTTATTATATCCTTTATGTTCTTCTTCCACTCTGCAAGGTCTATTATTTTTTCGTCAATACTTTGTCCGCTGAAATCATAATCATAGTACCGGGTATTCAGGCTGTCGCTGTCTGTTATCTCAACAGATTTGGGCAGCTTGTCAAAGTCCGCGGCTACAAAATACCCTTTCTGCGGATAGCTTACGATATAACCCTCAACGCAAAGCTGATCATAAGCGCCCGTAACGGTCGTTTTGGATATTCCTCTGTCGGCGCTGAGCTTCCTGATAGAGGGCAGCTTGCTGCCTTTCTTCAGGTTCCCGTTTTCAATCGCTTCTCTGATTGAAAGGTAGATTTGCTGATACATAGGTTTATTTTGTTTTGAATCGATAATAATGTAGTCGTTAAGCATAGTGCGGCTCCGTTACTGTTATTTACGGCTCTATTCTATCATTTGCGAAGAATTATTGCAAGGGTGTTGAAATTTTAGATTTTTATTAGTATAATAATACCATATGTGAATTTATATATTGTGAGGGATACTTATGAATATTTCAACAAGCGAGTTTTTTGATTCAATAAAAGGCAAAACCGTTGCCTTCATCGGAATAGGCACAAGCAACCTGCCGCTTATCAAGCTGTTTGCCGAAAAGGGCGCAAAGGTTATCGCCTGTGACAGAAAGAGCTTTGATTCTTTGGGCGAAAACGGCGTAAAGGCAAAGGAGTACGGCGCCGAGCTGATTCTCGGAGATGATTATCTCAGCAATATAAACGCCGATATAGTGTTCCGCAGTCCCGGCACTCCGTTCTATAAGGATGAGCTTGTAAAGCTCAGAGAAAACGGAACTGTACTTACTTCCGAGATGGAGGTTTTCTTTGACCTCTGTCCCTGCAAGGCGATAGCTGTTACGGGTTCAGACGGCAAGACCACCACAACAACAATTATTTCCGAAATTCTCAAAGCTGCCGGCAAAACCGTTCACCTCGGCGGCAACATCGGCAAGCCGCTTCTGCCCGAAATCGAGAGCGTCAAGCCCGACGATTGGGCTGTTATTGAGCTTTCAAGCTTCCAGCTTATCTCAATGCGCAAAAGTCCGGACATTGCCGTTGTTACAAACCTCGCTCCCAATCATCTTGACATCCACAAGGATATGCAGGAGTATGTTGATTCCAAAAAGAATATCGTGCTTCACCAGAACGCTTTTTCAAAGGCGGTTCTCAACCTCGACAACGAGATAGCAAACGGCTTCAGCGGCGATGTAAGAGGAAAGCTTGCAAAGTTCAGCGTAAAAGAAAAGCTCTTTAACGGCGCGTACCTCGACGGCACCAAAATCGTCTACAGCGACTACGGCAAGGTTACCGAGGTAATGGATTACCGCGATATTAAAATCCCCGGCATGCACAATGTTGAAAACTACCTCGCTGCGATTTCGGCGGTATGGGGAATAGCAGACGTCGATACAATAGTTCAGGTAGCCAAAACCTTCGGCGGCGTTGCTCACCGCGCCGAGTTTATACGCGAGTACCGCGGCGTAAAGTATTACAACGACTCAATCGCTTCAAGCCCCACAAGAACCGCTCTCGGTACGCTCTCGCTTTACGATGAAAAAATAATCATCATCGCCGGCGGCTACGACAAGCACATCCCTTATGAGCCGCTCGGTCCAGTAATCAATAATAAGGTTAAAACGCTGATTCTCCTCGGCGACACCGCTCCCAAAATCGAGGCAGCGGTAAAGGGCGCCGACAATTACGATGAATCCTCAATCAAAATCATCAACGTCACCAACATGGAGGAAGCCGTTGAAGCGGCTGTTAATAACTCCGTTGAGGGCGATATCGTTTCGCTTTCACCCGCAAGCGCGAGCTTTGGTCTGTATAAGAACTTTGAGGAACGCGGCAATCACTTCAAAACCATTGTAAATAATTTGGAGTAATACTGATGAATCTGGAACAACTGATTTTTGAATTATGCTCCGTTTACGGCGTTTCGGGCAGCGAAGCTCCGGCGCTTAAAGCGGCAAAAAAATATCTTGAGCAAAAAGCCGGGGTTTCCGTTGACAATAACGGAAACCTTATCGCTGTGCTCGGGAATAATGCGGCGGAAAAAACGATCATCCTTGACGCGCACCTTGACCGCATAGGCTTTATCATTACCGACATTGACGACAAGGGCTTTGTAAAGGTCGACAAACTCGGAGGAGTTGATATCCGCACACTGCAGGACAGCGTTCTTGTGTCCGAAAGCGGCTTAAAGGGGACTGTGTGCTGTCTGCCGCCTCACCTCAGCGACGGCAGCGAGGACAAAGCTTCTCCCATAGACAAAACATGGGTTGACTTCGGTATGCCGAAAGAGCAGGTTGAAAAGCAGCTTAAAATCGGCGATACTCTTACTTTTTCAACACAGCCGAAAAAGCTTCTCGGCGATAAAATAACGGCTCCCGCGCTTGATGACCGCTGTGGCGTAGCGGCGCTTATCCGTGCGGCAGAGCTTATCGATACCGATGAATACAAGGTGGTTATCCTGCTCAGCACTCAGGAGGAAACCTACGGCACAGGCGCTAAAACAGCGGCGTTTTCAATCGACGCGGACGAAGCTGTCGCGGTAGACGTCAGCTTTGCCTCTCAGCCCGACGTCGCGGGGCAGTACGGCAAAATCGAGCTCGGAAAGGGGCCGATGATCTGCGTTTCGTCAGTGCTCAGCCGCGAAATGTCAAATAAGCTTATCTCAGTCGCAAAAGAGCAATCTATCCCGTATCAGCTTGAGCCTATTGCGGGAGCGACGGGCACTAACGGCGACCATATAGCCGTGACCAAAAGCGGCGTAAAAACCGCAGTCGTTTCAATCCCTCAGCGCAACATGCACACTCCCGTTGAGGTTATTTCACTCTCTGACGTAGAAAACACGGCGCGGCTCATTGCCGCCTATATCAATTGCGGAGGTGAGTTCAATGGTTGATTACACTCTGCTTAAAAAGCTCTGTTTAGCCGATGGTATCTCGGGAGATGAAAGCGCCGTCAGGGATATTATTGTTGATGAAATAAAAGATCATGCCGAGTGGCGCGTTGACAGCCTCGGCAATCTACTTGTTCATAAAAAGGGAAAAGCTCCTGCAAAGGCAAGGCTCATGCTGTCCGCGCACATGGACGAGGTCGGGCTTATGGTGACCGACATAACCTCAGGCGGCTTCCTTAAATTTGACGAGGTCGGCGGGATCGACAGGCGCGTGCTTGTCGGAAAGCAGGTCGCTGTAGGCAAAAACAACGTCCCGGGCGTTATCGGGATAAAGCCGGTTCACCTCTGTAAGGGCGACGAAAACAAAACTATTCCCGAGTACGGCGATATGTATATCGACATCGGCGCCGACAGCCTCGAGGAAGCGTTAAGCGCTGTCAATTACGGCGACAGCGTCCATTATGTCAGCGACTTTATCGAAACCGAAACCTCAATCAATTCAAAGGCGATCGACGATCGCTTCGGATGTTATGTTCTTATCGAGCTGATAAAAAGCGAGCTCGATTACGACATGGATTTTGCCTTTGTTGTTCAGGAGGAGGTCGGTCTGCGCGGCGCGAAAACAGCGGCTTATACTCTTGATCCCGAGTTTGCCCTTGTAATGGAAACTACCACCTCGGCTGAGATACCCGAAATCGACAAGTCAAAGCAGGTGTGCGCCCTCGGCGAAGGCGCGGTCATTTCCGTTATGGACAGGCGTACCATTTACGATAAAGAGATGGTATCCTTTGCCTTTGATATAGCCGAACAAATAGGCGCAAAGGCTCAGTACAAGCGCGCCGTAGCGGGAGGCAATGACTCGGGCGCTATTCATCAGAGCCGAGGCGGAGTGCGCACTTTGGCTATCTCGCTTGCCTGCCGCTATCTTCACGCTCCGAGCACGGTCGCCGCTAAAAGCGACTGCGAAAGCATACTTTTGCTTGCTAAGAAAATCAGCAGCATAATAGCGGGAGGAGCTTTAAAAAGATGATAGTGTCTGTTTTGGAAGCTCCGGATTTTGTCGCCGCGGTATTAAAAACATCAAACAACAATCCGTTCGCCTGCCGTATTCTGTCGCTCCATCAGTGTTATCCGCCCGAGCTCGCTTTTGTTGATTACTGGATGACTGCCGACGAAAACGGAATCTGTACCGGCGCTATAGCCCGCAACGGCTCAAACTTTATCCTTTTCCTGACAGAGAAAAGCGATCTTGATGAGATAGGTTCATTCGTTCGCATTTCCGGCGCTTCCGCCGTGTTGTGCGAGGGCGGCTATGATCTTGACTTTTCCGACCGTATCACAGATGGCGTGGTTATGAAGATAACCCATCCGATCGATATTGAAGTTGAGGATCGGATAATTGAGCCGGATATACGCTCTGCATACGATTTGATTGTAAAATGTGCCGATGAAAACTTTACGCCGCCTGAGTTTGAGGATTTTTACGTTGACGTAAATCACAAGCTGCGCCACAAGGCTATAAGGCTTTACGGCATTTGCGACGGGGAAACCCTCGCCGCGATCGCCATGACGGTTGCCGAGAGCGGCGACGGCGCGGTATTGGGCGCGGTAGCGTGCCATCCCGATTACCGCCGAAGCGGCTACGGCTCAAAAATTGTAAGCTGCCTGACAAACACGCTTGTTTCAGAGGGCAAGGCGGTTTATCTTCACCGCGCGAAAAACGCCAACGCCGCGTTTTATCAAAACCTCGGGTTTGAAAACTGCGGGACCTGGCGCGAGTATCATTAAATAAAGGATGATTTTTTGAACTTTTATGATATAGACAAACGTGTTCTCGAAGCCTCACAAAAAGCCATGGAGCTTTGCGCCGATAAGTTGAGCGAGATCGAGGACATTCAGGGATACAATCAGATAAAAATGATAAAAGCGTTTCAGAACGCGGGCGTGAGGGAGAGCTATTTCAGCGCTTCAACAGGCTACGGCTACGATGATTTCGGCCGTGACGCCCTTGACCGAGTGTACGCCTTTGCCTTTGACGCCGAGGACGCTTTGGTGCGCCACAACTTTGTCAGCGGAACCCATGCGCTCACCGTAGCGCTTTTTGGTGTGCTCCGCCCGAACGACACCATGCTCAGCGTTACCGGAATGCCTTATGACACGATTCGCTCTGCGATCGGTATCGAGGGCAGTTACCCCGGTTCGCTAAAAGATTTTAACATAAACTTTGAAATGACAGAGCTGCTGCCCGACGGCACGCTTGATTACGCACAAATTCAAAAGGATATCGAAGCTAAAAAGCCCAAGATGGTCTACATTCAGCGTTCACGCGGCTACAGCACGCGCGCTACGCTGACATGGCGCGAGATAAAGAAAATCTGCGACATCTCAAAAAAAGCTTCGCCCAAGTCGATCATAATGCTTGACAATTGCTACGGTGAGTTTATTGATAAGGTTGAGCCGCTTTCGGTAGGCGTTGACATCATGGCAGGCTCGCTTATCAAGAACGCCGGCGGCGGAATCGCTCCCACGGGCGGTTATATCGCGGGCAAAAAAGAGCTTGTAGAAATGTGCGCCTACCGCCTCACAACTCCGGGAACAGGCAAGGAGATAGGCGCAACCCTCGGCAACAACCGCGAGCTCTTCATGGGAGCGTACCACGCGCCTCATGTTACGGGCGAGGCTCTTAAAACGGCGGTTTTCGCTTCGGCTCTGTTTGAGATACTCGGCTATGAAACCTCTCCCAAATACAATGAAAACAGGGGAGACATTATTCAGCTTGTAATGCTCGGCAATGAGGAAAAGCTCTGCAAATTCTGCGAGGGGATCCAGGCAGGCTCGGCTGTCGACAGCTTTGTTGTTCCGGTTCCGTCGGATATGCCGGGCTATGAGAGCAAGGTCATCATGGCGGCAGGAGCGTTTACTCTGGGCAGCTCGATCGAGCTTTCGGCAGACGCGCCTCTGCGCGAACCCTACGCCGTTTGGATGCAGGGCGGACTGAACTTCCACGGCGGCAAGTTGGGCGTAATGCTTGCGGCAAATAAGGTTTTGAACAGTTAATAATTCTATCTTAGAAAAATAAAGGCAGAAGGTTTCAATTAAAGAAGCCTTCTGCTACATTTATATATCAGTTTTTAAGCGCCTGCAGCGGTGCCGGGATCCTTCCTCCGCGGTTTATGAATACCTCTGGTGAGCCTGCTCTTACGGGCATTACCGGGCCCGAGCCGAGCAGTCCGCCGAATTCAAGCATGTCTCCTGCTTTTCTTCCCACAGCCGGGATAAGCCTTACGGCGGTCGTCTTTGTGTTTACCATGCCGATAGCCGCTTCGTCCGCGATTATCGCCGAAATAGTTTCCGCGGTGATGTCGCCGGGAACAACTATCATATCCAAGCCAACCGAGCAAACAGCCGTCATGCTCTCAAGCTTTGTTATGTCAAGATGACCGCTCTTTGCCGCCGCAATCATTCCGGCGTCCTCAGAAACCGGGATAAACGCGCCGCTCAGTCCGCCTACATGACTGGACGCCATTACGCCGCCCTTTTTGACAGCGTCGTTAAGAAGCGCGAGGGCAGCGGTCGTGCCGTGGCAGCCGCATTTTTCCAAGCCCATTTCCTCTAAAATATAGGCAACGCTGTCGCCGACTGCGGGAGTGGGAGCGAGCGAGAGGTCTACGATACCGAAGGGCACGCACAGTCGCTTGCTTGCTTCCTTGGCAACAAGCTGACCCATCCTTGTGATTTTGAACGCGGTTTTCTTTACCATATCGGCGATTTCGGTTATATCTTTACCTGCGCCGTCCTTGGCAAGAGCCGCCCTTACAACTCCGGGACCCGATACGCCGACGTTGATTACCGTGTCCGCTTCGCCTACGCCGTGAAAAGCGCCGGCCATAAAGGGGTTATCCTCGGGAGCGTTGCAGAAAACAACAAGCTTGGCCGCGCCTATGCAGTTGCGGTCGGCAGTTATTTCGGCGGTTTGTTTAACGATTTTGCCCATCATCTTTACGGCGTCCATGTTTATTCCGGCTTTAGTAGAGCCGATGTTTACCGAGGAGCAGACAAAGTCGGTTTCGCTAAGCGCCTGAGGAATGCTCTCGATAAGCGCGTAGTCGCCGCTTGCAAAGCCCTTCTGCACCAAAGCCGAGTAGCCGCCGATGAAGTTTACGCCAAGCTCCTTAGCCGCCCTGTCAAGCGCGTAGGCAAATCTTACCACGTTCTTGCTCTGACAGGGAGCCGCTACCATGCCGATAGGGGTAACGGAAATGCGCTTGTTGATGATCGGGATACCGTATTCGCGCTCGATATCCTCGCCGGTCTTGACCAAATCCTTTGCGTTGAGCATGATCTTGTCATAAACCTTAGTGCACGCCTTGTCGATGTCCTCGTCAAGGCAGTCCAACAGCGAAATACCCATTGTGATAGTTCTCACGTCAAGGTTTTCGTTGTCGATCATATTTATGGTTTCAAGTATATCCTTGGTTTCAAGCATTTTATTATCCCTTTACCCTTGTTATATTTTATGCATGCTGTTGAAGATGTCCTCGTGCATGATGTGGATCTTGGTGTTTGTATTCTCGCCGACCTTGTTGAGGCTTTCACGAAGCTCCTCAAAACCGAGAGATGAGTTGTTGATTTCAACAAGCATTATCATTGCGAACATGTCCTGCAAAACGCTCTGGGTAACCTCAACAATATTTACGTTAGCGCGCGCGCATGCGTCTGATACCTTTGCCAGAATGCCTACCGTGTCCTTGCCGATGACAGTAATAATCGCTTTCATCTTTTTCCTCCGTTAGCTGTATTTTTACCGTTTAATTATATCTTTTTTTGGCGATAAAGTAAAGTTAAATCTTGCATAAACATGCGTGGTATGCTATTATTTTTTTAGGGGGAATACTAATGAGATATTTATGCGACATGCACACCCATTCAGATAATTCTTTTGACGCAAAAAATTCGGTCGATGAAATGTGTCTTGCGGCAATAAACAGAGGGCTGTACGCCATTGCTGTGACCGACCACTGCGAGGCTCCGTTTATCCGTTTTGGCAAGGACTGCGAGTTCGGCTGTTTTGATGAGCAGATCCCCAAATCCTTTGCCGACGCCACCGCCGCAAGGGAAAAATATGCGGGAAAACTAAAAGTCCTGCGCGGTATGGAGCTTGGTGAGCCTTTGCATGATCCCGAGCAAACAAAAAGAGCGCTTTCATACGGAGACTTCGACTTTATCCTCGCCTCGGTTCACAACCTGAAAAACATGCAGGATTTCTATTACATGAACTACAGCGGAGTTGACGTCGATTGGCTTTTGGGCAAGTATTTTGACGAGCTTATCGAAACCGCCGCTTTTCCGCATTTTGACAGCCTTTCACACCTAACTTATCCGCTAAGGTATATAATCGCCGGTACGGGTAAAACGCCAGATCTCAGCATTCATAAGGATAAAATCGACAGAATATTTAAAATTCTTATTCAGAATAATAAAGCGCTTGAAATAAATGTTTCGGGGCTGTTTAAAGAGATGGGCTGTACGCTGCCCGATCTGCCGCTCGTAAAAAGATATAAAGAGCTCGGAGGTAAGCTTATTACAATCGGTACCGACGCCCACAGCGCCGATATGGTCGGTAAAGGCATTGAGCAGGGGATAGAGGTAGCGAAAAGCGCGGGCTTTACTAATTATGCGATTTTTGAAAAGCATTCTCCGATTTTAATAGAAATATAAAAAAGCGGCTGTGCACAACGCATAGCCGCTAAAATATTCTTTATTAGAATTAACAGATTTCCTTGATCCAGCCTTCGGGAGCTTCGATCCTGCCCATCTGGATTCCGGTGAGGGTATCGTAGAGCTTCTTGGTGATCGGACCCATTTCTTCCATACCTGCCGGGAAGCAGATTTCCTTGCCGTGGTCGACGATCTTGCCTACGGGCGAGATGACTGCGGCTGTACCGCAGAGGCCGCACTCGGCGAAGTCCTTGATCTCGTCAAAGTAAACCTCTCTCTGTTCAACCTCAAGACCGAGGTAATGCTCGGCAACATACATCAGCGAGCGGCGTGTAATAGAGGGAAGAATGCTGTCGCTCTTTGGAGTAACTACCTTGCCGTCCTTGGTAACGAACAGGAAGTTAGCGCCGCCTGTTTCCTCAACCTTGGTGCGTGTAGCGGCGTCGAGGTACATGTTCTCGTCAAAGCCCTCGTTGTGGGCGGTAACGATAGCGTGCAGGCTCATTGCGTAGTTAAGACCTGCCTTGATGTTGCCTGTGCCGTGGGGGGCTGCTCTGTCAAAGTCTGAAACCTTGATCGTAATGGGCTTTGCGCCGCCCTTGAAGTAGGGACCAACGGGAGTTGCGAACAGACGGAACTGATATTCTTCTGAGGGCTTTACGCCGATAACGGGGCCCGAGCCGAAAATAAACGGACGGAGATAAAGAGTAGCACCTGTTCCGTAGGGAGGTACATAATCGGCGTTAGCCTTTACAACCTTTTCAACAGCCTCAATGAACTTGTCCTGAGGAAATACGGGGATCTCAAGACGCTTTGCGCTCTGCTCAAGACGCTCTGCGTTGAGGTCGGGACGGAATACAACGATTTTGCCGTCAACGGTGGTGTACGCTTTTAGACCTTCAAAAACAGTCTGAGCGTACTGCAAAACGCCTGCGCATTCGCTCATTGTAATTGTGGATTCTGTGGTCATTTCGCCTTCGTTCCACTTGCCGTCCTTATAATTGGCAACGAAACGCTCGCCTGTGGGAATGTAGCCAAAGCCGAGATTAGACCAATCAATGTTTTGTTTTGCCATATATATTACTTCCTTTCAGTGAATTAAAATCTACCGATTCACATTTTATCACTTTAATATAATGCTATAATTCCAAATTAGAAATATAAACAGATATTTGAATTATATAATGTATTTGGGTGTTAATTATGACTGAAATAACAAAAATTGTACTTACAGGCGGCCCCTGCGGCGGAAAAACCACCGCGCTCTCTGTGCTTCACGAACAATTGGAATCATACGATGTTGAAGTTTTTGAGGTGAACGAGCAGGCTACTTCGCTTATGCGCAGCGGCAAGTCACCTGAAAATATGGGCGTGTATGAGTTTCATAGCCTTTTGTTTTCAAATCAGCTTGCGGCGGAAAACGCCGCTTTTGATAGAGCAAAGCACGCTGAAAAGAGAAAAGCAGTCATCATTTGCGACAGAGGTCTGCTTGACAGCCGCGCCTACGCCGGTGCGGCCGATTTTGCAAAATACTCAGCCGCTTACGGCCTTAACGAGGCAAAGATACGCAACCGTTACGACGCAGTGTTTCATATGGTCACTGCCGCCGACGGCGCTGAGGAGCATTATAATCTGACGAACAATTCATCAAGGAGCGAAGATCTAAACAAGGCAAAGCAGCTTGACGAGGAAATACTGTCACTGTGGGTAGGTACCGGACACCTGAGGATAATCGACAACCGGGGAAGCTTTACCGATAAGCTCAACCGCCTTTTGCGGGAAATCCTTGCCGTGCTGGGGATCCCCGAGCCGCTTGAAATCGAGCGTAAGTTTTTGATTGAATACCCCGATTTGGATTTGCTCAGAAACATGAAAACCTGCCGCAGGATACCGATAACGCAGGCTTATCTCACCACGCCCGATGAGGGCAGGTTCCGCGTCAGAAAAAGGGGAGAAGGAACCGAAGCGCTGTATATCAAAACGATCAAGCATAAAATCAACGATTTAAAGCGCATTGAAATCGAGGATTATATTTCCGAAGAAGAATATAAATCCTATCTTGAAAATAAGGACTGCGTCGAGGGTATCATTTCAAAGGACAGGTATTGCATCGCGTGGAAAAGCGAGTACTTTGAGCTTGACGTTTATCCTTTCTGGAACGACAGGGCAACGCTTGAAATCGAGCTGCTCGATGAAGATCAGCAATACGAATTGCCTGATTTTATCAACTTGGTGCGCGATGTAAGCACCGAAAAGGAATACCGCAATAAATATTTGGCAGTCGTTTACGGAAAGTATTATTTTTGACAATTTTCAAAAAAAGTATTGACAATAAAGCCTGTTGAAGATATAATATAAAGGCTGACTTGATTCAGAAATGCGCCAATAGCTCAGCTGGATAGAGCAACTGCCTTCTAAGCAGTAGGTCAGGGGTTCGAGTCCCTTTTGGCGCGCCAAATATGGTGGGATTAGCGTAGTTGGTTAACGCGTCAGTTTGTGGCACTGAAGACCGACGGTTCGAATCCGTCATTCCACCCCATGACTCATTAGCTCAGTTGGCAGAGCACTTGACTTTTAATCAAGGTGTCCGGAGTTCGAATCTCCGGATGGGTCACCAAAGCCGCACAGTTTTTCTGTGCGGCTACATTTATAAAATAATGAAATTTATATATTGGGCCGTCGCCAAGCGGTAAGGCAACGGACTTTGACTCCGTCACCCGTGGGTTCGAATCCCGCCGGCCCAGCCAATAATTAAGGCACCCCTTGCGGGTGCCTTAATTATTGGCTATACAAATGCGGCGGGATTCGAAGGCGACCGTGCCGAGCAAAGCGAGGTAAAAACAGTCCGGCGGACTGTTTTTAGGGAGAGCGTAGAAGAAACTGGTAGTGGTGAAACACGCCGCATAAAACGGTGCAGGCGGTGAATCTTAAAACAAACATACGCCGGCCCGGCCGGAAACGCCGTAACTAACGTTAAGGCTCAGTGAATAATGAATAGTGAATAATAGAAATGTACCTTTAGGGCGTTTCTGTATTATTCGTTTTTCATTTAATTCAAAAAGTAATGTATAATTTCATGGCTCGAAAACAATATGGTGAAGAGTTATCACAATGCGTTTTTTCTCTTATATAATGTGCTATAATATAACCGAAGCCAAAAAGCGGAGGTTATTTTATGCCAAAACGGAAATGCAGCGAAGTTGATTTGTATTTAGGCAGCAACCTTTCATATTATCGTAAGCTTGCTGGTTTTACTCAGCAGCAGGTTGCCGAGATGCTCAACCTTAACCGCACAACTTATACCAAATACGAAACAGGCGCGTCCGAGCCGAGTATTGAGATCCTAAAAAAGATAGCCGAGACCTTCGATGTTGAGGTTGGCGATCTTTTGGATGAAGTTCCAGAGCAGTTGTATTCCAATGTTGCGGACGGTTATTATGAAAAGGATAACTTAAAAAACGAGCTTAGGATCCTTTGCAAGGATTATTCTTCTCTCAGCCGCGAGGACAGGGAAGAGGTAAAGCGCCTTATTGAGCGCCTTAAAAACAAAAAATAATTTAGTCAAACACTTTACAAATCGCCGCTTATGTGCTATAATCTAACAGTTGACCTAAGCCACGGATTCTGGGGTAAGCCGCAAAGCGGAGTTTCACAGCCTTTTTCTGAGACTTGGGCGAATATATTAAAAGGTGGAATAAAAATGTTAAAAGAACAAAAGCAGGCTATAATGGCCGAATACGCTACCCACGAGGGCGACACAGGTTCTCCCGAGGTTCAGATTGCGCTTCTCACCAAGAGAATCAATGACCTTACCGAGCACCTTAAGATCCATAAGAAGGACCATCACAGCAGACGCGGTCTTCTTATGATGGTAGGTCAGAGAAGAAGCCTTCTCGCGTACCTCAAGAAGGTAGACATCGAAAGATACCGTTCAATCATTTCAAGACTCGGTATCCGTAAGTAATTTTCACCAATTCAGGGCAAGTGGGCGCTGTGCTCGCTTGCCCTAAATTCAAATTTGTAAATAACGGGCTTTAATTGCTGCTTAGCGGTAAAACGAACAACGCGATAAAAGCGGATATACTAAAAGCTGAAAAGCAAAAATTTTATTGTCAGCAAAACACTTAATCCGCCGTTCCACAGATGTTTTTGTACAAGCCGACCTTTCCAAAGGCGGCTTTGGATGCAACGTCACGTTGCTGGTTTTATTGCTAAATCAGCGTAAAGTCCCGTTAAATCTATATTAGAAAGGGTTTTACCATGAACAAATTTATGACATTCGACAAGTACAGAGTGTTCGAAACCGAGTTTGCCGGCAGACCTCTTAAGGTTGAAACAGGCAAAATGACTCAGCTTGCAAACGGCGCCTGCCTTGTAACCTACGGCGACACCACCGTGCACTGCGCTGTAACGGCGTCAGCCAAGCCCAGAGAGGGCGTTGACTTCTTCCCGCTTTCCGTTGACTATGAGGAGAAGCTCTATTCCGTAGGCAGGATCCCCGGCTCTTATCTTAAGAGAGAGGGCAGACCCACCGAGCACGCTATCCTTACAAGCCGTGTTATCGACCGTCCTATCCGTCCTCTTTTTGACAAGAGCATGCGCAACGACGTTTCGATCGTCTGCACCGTAATGAGCGTTGATCCCGACTGTCAGCCCGAGATCATCGCAATGATCGGCGCTTCAATCGCAATTTCAATTTCCGATATTCCGTGGAACGGTCCCATCTCTGGCTGCTCAGTAGGCATGGTCGACGGTGAGTTTGTAATCAACCCCACCGAGGAACAACGCAAGGTGAGCAAGATGTCTACCACCGTAGCTTCAACAAGCGAGAGGATCGCTATGATCGAGGCAGGCGCTGACTGTGTATCCGACGAGGATATGTACAACGCCATCATGTTCGGCCACGAGGCTAACCAGAAGATCATCGAGTTCATTAACACCATCAAAGCTGAAATCGGCAAGCCCAAGTTTGAGTTTGCCAGCCTTGAGCCCGACCACGATATGTTTGAGGCTATCAAGGCGTTTGCCGAGGAAGACGTTAAGGCTGCTCTCGACACCGACGACAAGACCGTCCGCGACGAAAGACTTAAGCCCATCTACGAGGCTGTTCACGCTAAGTTTGACGAGCTTTATCCCGAGCAGGAGGCTATGATCGACGAGTGCCTGTACAAGAGCCAGAAGTTCATCGTACGCCGCTGGCTCCTCGACGAGCAGAAGCGCGTTGACGGAAGAGGCATGGACGATATCCGTCCTCTCGCAAGCGAGGTTGGCGTTCTTCCCAGAGTTCACGGCTCGGGTATGTTCACCAGAGGCCAGACTCAGGTTCTCACCGTTGCGACACTCGGCTCAATCGGCGA
>ONMK01000018.1 GCA_900318905.1 uncultured Eubacteriales bacterium
AAATATTTTGTTCAGGTCAGACCTGTCGGTAAATATGAATACGGTCCGTATTCAACAGCTAAAAGTATTGTTTTTTCACCTTTACAAAACTATTCTGTAACAAAAACAACAGTTACACTATCAAACAAAACTAACGGGATAAACGCGACATGGAAACCTGTTAACGGAGCAGGAAAGTACATAGTATATTTTAAAAGTGCATCGGCAGCTAATTGGTCGTCTGTTGAAACAGCAAAAAACACCTTTTTGTTGACTAATACCGTTAAAGGACTACGATATTATGTTCAAGTTCAGCCGGTTATAAACTACGCATTGGGAGCATATTCTTCTCCTGTTAGCATTGTACGTTAATATAAATTATTTACGCTATGCAGGTTATATCTTGCATAGCGTATTTTAGGTGATAAAATGAAAATAAAACTAATTGCGCTTGACCTTGACGGAACGGCATTAAAATCAAATAATTCACTTTCGACTGTTGTAAAAAAGGCAATTAAACGCGCTTCGGAAAATGGGATAACTGTGGTCGCGGCGAGCGGCAGACCTTACGGTTCTATGCCCGATTATATATTGAATATGAATGCGTTTAAGTATTTCATTACATCCAACGGCGCAGGAATTTATGATAACAAAAGAAATCGAATTAAATCGGTTCAGCTCAAAGAGAAATCTGTTTTGGAAATTCTTGAATTGACAAAAGATTATGATTTGATTTGGGAAGCTTTTCTCGAAGGAGAAACCTGTACCGACAAGCGTTATTATGACAACCCTCAAAAATATGGCTGTTCGGCGGCTTATGTCGATTATGTCCGCAACTCTCGCGGATATTCGGACGATATGCGCGGATATATTTATAAGAATAGGAACAGGCTTGACAGCATAGAGTTTGTCAGTACTGACGCTGAGCTCAGAAAGACCATTTGGAATATGATTGAAAAATCTGTTCCCGATGTTTATGTTACCTCGTCGTCAACTCACTTTGTCGAGATTATGGACGGACAAGCTACTAAAGCAAACGCTTTGAGGTTCATTTGCGATATGCTTAATGTTTCGCTTGAAAATACCGCCGCTGCCGGTAACGCGGATAATGATGTTGATATGATAGTCGAGGCAGGCTTGGGAGTTGCGGTAAAAAACGCCTGCGGCAACTGTAAAAATAATGCTGATTTAATTGTAAGCTCGAATGACGACGATGGAATTGCAGAATTAATTGATATAATTTTATAATAAACAGAGGCTGACATCAAAGTCAGCCTCTTTGTAGTTATTCATCATTGTTTTCCGTAAAATCCGCGCCTGTAAGGAAGTCAATGCTCCTTTCGACAGCGTCAACCGAAGTTCCCCAGTCGCCGCCGCGGTTTCGGTAGTCGTACATCGAGATGATGTGCGAAATATCGTTCTTTAGCGAAGCAAGATAATTCTTGGTCAGCTCCGCGGTGTCGGCGTGAAATTCCGCAAGATGCTTTGACGGAATACTGCCCTTTGCCATAGCCGCTTCCATTATGAATTTGTAGTGCTTAAGGCAGATGAACGGCTGATCCTTGTACAGCTTGCGGAACTCGCCGCCCTTAACCCACTCGATAAAAACCGTCGCCATCAGGTGGTACATATCGCTTTCAATCCTATCGCAAACGTAGCAGGAATTCAGCACATTTCCGATTGAAGCAAGCGCCTTTTTGTCGGGCTTTGAGTTTGGTTTTTTCGGCATATATTTGTCGGTAATCTCCTGAAGGTGGGTTTCCAAAATCAGCGCGTTCGGAAGCTTTTGTCCGGTCTGCGACATTTGTAGAAAATGACGGCGGCAAAAGCCTTTTTTGTTCGTTTCAATTCTGATATTCGGCTCCATCATAGCGTCGCCGGTTACAAATCCGACGTACTGCTTTTCGAGCATGTTCTCCATTCTGCACGCAGGACAGCCGCACTTAGGAGCAAAAAGGTCGTTAATCGGTATGGTAACAATGGTTTCCTTCATCGCGAAAACCTCCTAAAAATATACTTTAAAATTATTGTATCATATTTTGTCGAAATATGGTATACTGTTTTTTAGAAACGAGTGATTTTTATGAAAAACATTTCTTCGGAAAATTTTATTTTAATTCCAGATGTCCGTGACCTCGATTTGGAGCAAACGCTCGACTGCGGACAGAGCTTTAGATGGACTAAGCAGGATGACGGCTCGTTTTCGGGAGTGGCTTTCGGAAAATATGTAAACATTAGCCTTGACGGCACGGATATGGTAATCAAAAATGCCGCGCCTGAGGATGAAAAAATTTGGCGCGAATACTTTGATTTGGAACTCGATTACGGAAAAATCCGCGGTGATATCAGCAAGCTTCACCCGGTTTTAGAGGAAGCCGCGCGGTACGCTCCGGGTATAAGAATTCTCCGCCAAGAGCCTTATGAGGCGCTGTGCACGTTCATAATCTCGCAGAACAACAACATCAAGCGTATCAAAGGGATTGTCGCGAGATTGTGTGAGAGCTTCGGTGATGAGATTGATGAAGGTGTTTATACCTTCCCGAACGCCGAAAGGCTCGCAGAGCTTACGCCTGACGATTTAGCTCCGCTCAGGGCCGGATTTAGAAACAGATATATAATTGATTCGGCAAAAAAGGTCGCTTCGGGCGAGGTCGATTTGGAGCTCTGCAAAACCGCGGATTATGAAGCCGCGCGCGCCGAGTTGATGAAGATAACCGGCGTGGGCGTAAAGGTGGCCGACTGCACTTTGTTGTTCGGTATGCACAGGGTAGAGGCGTTTCCGGTTGACGTATGGATGAAGCGCGCGATGGAAAAGCTGTTCCCCGGAATGAGCGCGAACGACTTCGGTGAGTACGCCGGAATCGCCCAGCAGTACATTTTCCACTACAGCCGCATGCACCCGGAGTTGTTTGAATAAAAATAAGCTGTACATTTTTCGGTGTACAGCTTTTTGCTTATATATTATAAAATCTCTTTGCGTTTTCCGCGGTGATGTCGAGCAGCTCCTGAACGCCCATATTTCTGAGCGAAGCGATTTTTTTCGCGGCGAAAATTATCATTGAGCTGTCGCAGCGCTTGCCCCTGAACGGAACAGGCGCCATATACGGCGCATCGGTTTCGAGCAGAAGTCTGTCAATCGGAATTTCCGCCGCGACGTCAACGCTGTGCCGCGCGTTTTTGAAGGTAACAACTCCGCCGAGGCTAATATAACAGCCCAGCTTTACCGCCTCGCGCATTAGCTCGACGCTTCCCGAAAAGCAGTGTACAAGCGCGTTCGGCTTGTACTTTCTGAGAAAGTCAAATGTATCTCCGTGCGCTTCGCGGTCGTGAACAACGAGAGGCATTTTCAAATCGAGCGACAGCTTAATCTGCTCCTCGAAAACCTGCTTTTGTAAGTCCTTCGGAATATCCCAGTGATAGTCCAGTCCGGTTTCCCCGATTGCGACAACTTTTTCAAGCTTTGTCAGCTCGGCAATTTGGTCGAGGTAATCGTCGGGCATATCATCGAGGTTCTCGGGATGAAAACCCACCGCGGCGTAAAAGTAATCGTACTCATCGCAGAGCTTTAGAATTTCTTTTGCCGACTTTAAGTCCACCGCGTTGTTGACAACTCCGCAAACGCCCTTTTGCGGAAGCGATTTAAGAAGCTCGTCGCGGTCGTCGTCGAACCAACCGTCATCATAGTGGGCGTGAGCGTCAAAAATATTTCTGTAATTCATATCAGCAAATCTGCGAGCCGGCAGGCATACCCTCGATTGTCACAACCTGCAGCTTTTCGCCGTCGGCTGTCTCCTGCACGGCGGAGAGAATCATACCGTGGCTCTCAACTCCGCAGAGCTTAACGGGCTTGAGGTTTGAGACGAAGAGAATCTTTTTGCCGACAAGCTCATCGGGCTGATAGTGCATGGCGATTCCGCTTACGATTGTGCGCTCGCCTGTGCCGTCGAAGATTGTAAATTTGAGGAGCTTTTTGGACTTCTTGACCTTCTCGCACGCGATGACGTCGCCTACGCGGATATCGCACTTGTCGAAGTCGTCAATGCCGATTTTCGGAATACTTTCCAAATCGAGCTTCTCCTCAACTTCCTCGATGCTCTGCTCCTTTGCGGCGTTAGCCTGCTGCATTTTGGTCAGCTCTTCCTCAAACTGCTTTGCGTCAATTCTCGCGAACAGCGGAACTGCCTTGTCAAGCTGAGTTCCTGCTTTGTACGCGCCGAATTCCTTAAGGCTTTCGTAATCAGCGCAGTCGCAGTTGATTTGCTTGAGAATTGCCTTATTAGTGTCGGGCATAAACGGCTCAATAAGCACCGCGATATAGCGGATGCTCTCGAGCAGATTATACAGAACCGTGCCGAGGCGCGGCTTGTTTGCTTCATCCTTAGCAAGTGCCCACGGAGCGGTCTCGTCGATATATTTGTTGCAGCGCTTCGCGAGGTTGATAACCGCCTCTACCGCGTCGCTCATATGAAAAATATTGATCGCGTCGTCAACCTTTTTGACGGTGTCAAGGCAGAACTGCTTAAGCTCGTCGTCGAGCGGCTCTGCCGCTACAGGCTCTTGAACCGTTCCGCCGAAATACTTGTTGTTCATCGCAACCGTGCGGTTTACAAGGTTGCCGAGGGTGTTTGCAAGGTCAGAGTTAAAGCGCTCAATAATCGTATCGTAGGTGATGGAACCGTCGTTTGCGAACGGCATTTCGCTGAGCAGGTAGTAACGCACAGCGTCAACGCCGATAAGCTTAACGAGCTCGTCCGCGTAGATAACATTGCCGCGGCTCTTGCTCATCTTATCCTCACCGAACAGCAGCCACGGATGGCCGTAAACCTGCTTCGGAAGCGGCTCACCGAGCGCCATGAGCATAATCGGCCAGTAAATGGTGTGGAAGCGCACAATGTCCTTGCCGATAATGTGCGCGTCTGCAGGCCAGTACTTTTTGTACTGCTCCGAGCTTCCGTCGGGGTCGTAGCCGATACCGGTGATATAGTTCGAGAGCGCGTCAATCCAAACATACACAACGTGTTCGGGATCGAAGTCAACGGGAATTCCCCACTTAAAGCTCGTGCGCGATACGCAGAGATCCTGAAGTCCGGGCTTGATAAAGTTGTTGAGCATTTCCTTTTTGCGGCTCTCAGGGTAAATAAAGTCGGGATTTTCCTCGATGTATTCCTCGAGCTGTTTTTGATACTTTGAAAGCTTGAGGAAGTACGCTTCCTCCTTCATCGGCTTAACCTCTCTGCCGCAGTCGGGGCACTTGCCGTCTACAAGCTGGCTCTCTGTCCAAAAGCTCTCGCACGGAGTGCAGTATAAGCCCTCGTAGCTTCCCTTGTAAATATCGCCCTGCTCGTAGAGCTTTTTGAAAATCTTTTGAATTACACGCTCGTGATCCGGGTCGGTGGTGCGGATAAATTTGTCGTAGGAAGTGTTGAGGATGTCGCAAATCTCGCGGATTTCGCCGGCAACCTTGTCAACATATTCCTTCGGAGTACAGCCCTCAGCTTGGGCGTACATCTCTATCTTCTGACCGTGCTCGTCGGTTCCCGTCTGGAAGAACACGTCGTAGCCGAGCATTCGCTTGTAACGCGCGATAGCGTCGGTCAGAACAATCTCATAGCTGTTGCCTATGTGCGGCTTGCGCGAGGTATAGGCAATCGCTGTGGTGATGTAATACGGTTTTTTGTTACACATGAGTAAATCCTCCTTTTTTCAGCAAATGAGCTTACCTATTATTATATCAACTATGCAGACAAATTGCAACTGTCATAAATTTTGCGTGACGGTAATATTTTGCGGTAAATTCCGCATATAATACATTGAAAGCGTAAAGGGAGTGCAAAAAGCCAAAAACCCCTTGACAAAACGCCTGCGGCGTGGTATTATATATAAGCTGTAGACAACAGAATATATCGCGGGATAGAGCAGTTCGGTAGCTCGTCGGGCTCATAACCCGAAGGTCGTTGGTTCAAATCCGGCTCCCGCAACCAAACAAAGTGGCTTAAACAGTACGTTTAAGCCACTTTTTTCTGTGTGTTTTATAACCCGCAATGATTATTTTTAAGATGAACGATTTTGCCCTCAGCATGAACGGTCAATTTTTAGAATTAACGATTTTGCCCTCAGTTTGAACGGTCAATTTTTAGGATTAACGATTTTACCCTCAACTTGAACGATAAAAACATAAAACTAATCGTGATATAATGCAGAAAAAGATATATTTGTGCAGGGCTGACAAAACCGTCAATAGATTTTTAGGCAGTATTATTTGTAAAATTATGGTATTATATAATAAACAAGTTTTATTTGCTTGCTATGGAGGTTAGAAGAAGAAATGAAAAGATTGTTTTGGATAGCGCCATTTGTTGTGTTGAGCGTGTTTTATATATTTCCGTTTTCGGCAGGCGCGTTGGAGGTTGCTTCGACAACCGAAGCGGAAAGCAAATTTACTATTGAAATTGAAACTACCGCGGCAAACGTTGCCGATAATGAAGCTCCGCTCGGAACAGATTCTTTTGAAAACACTGAGCCTCCCGAGGAACCCGGCGAAGCAGTTGAAAAGCCTGCCGCTCCGGCTCTCAGTCTTTTAAATTCCGCGAACGGATTAACGGCTTTATGGACAGATATAAATGAAGCGTCATATTATGTTGTCTATTATAAAAGCGCTTTCAATAACGGTTACTCAACCCTTGAAACCGGTGATACAACTTGTGTTATTCCCGAAACGGAATCGGGAACGCTTTATTTTGTAAAGGTTCAGGCTGTCAGTCGTTACGAAGTGAGCGGATATGAATCAGTGGAAAAAAGCTTGACGTATATTGCGCGCGCCGGGAACACGGAGATTAACTTTAACGGCAGCTCAAATGTTTGTGTGTGGAACAGCGTCGGGGGAGCCAATAAGTACCAGATAGCAAAAAAGAAAAGCGGAGATAAAGCTTTTACTTACTTCACAACGACCTCGAATACATTTACGGACAAAAACGTTGTAAAGGCAAATACATATTATTATCAGGTAAGGGCTGTGTACGCCACGGCGGACAACGGAACGGCTTACGGAGCCTGGTCGCCGGTTAGTTCGGTAGTCACATTGGCGCAGACAAACGCGTCGCTTGTGAACAAGTCAAACGGAATCCGCGCGCAGTGGAACGCTGTAAACGGAGCCGCAAGGTACGCTGTATACTACAGGTCGTCAGACGATACAAAATGGACAACGGCTTCAACAACGAATACGTTTTACCCGATACTCAACGCTAAATCGGGCAAGCTGTATTATGTTCAGGTTCGCCCGGTTAACGGAAAGGTCAGCGGCAAATATTCAAAGGTAAAGGCAATAACATTTTTAGGACGTCCTGCCGTAACGCTGTCAAATGCTTCTGACGGAGTTAACCTGAGCTGGAAAAGCGTTGACGGCGCAAATAAATATCAGATAGCAAAAAAGAAAAACGGCGCGTCCTCATACATCTATTACTATTCAACCGGCACAGCTTTTTTTGACCGCGATGTTTACGGAAACACGGCGTATTACTATCAGGTAAGAGCGGTATACGAAACGGAAAACAGCGGAACGGCATACGGCGAATGGTCGGCGGTTGGTACTATTCTCAGGCTTGTTCAGCCGTCGGTGTCGCTTTCTAACAAATCAAACGGAATGCGTGTTGAGTGGAGCAGGGTTGCAGGAGCTGTAAAATACGCGGTATATATAAAGGCGGCTTCCGCGTCAAAGTGGCAGTCGGCAACTACTGCAAATAACTATTACCCGATGTTTACCGTAAAATCCGGCGTTTTGTATTACGTTCAGGTTCGCGCGATTGGCAGCGGAGCCTACGGGCCGTTTTCAAAGCCGAAAAGTCTGACGTTTATCGGCCCTGCCAACTTAAATTTATCAATGCCGAACAGCAATCCGGTGCTGAGCTGGAACAAGGTCCCTGGCGCGAATAAATACCAAATTGTAAAAACGAAAAAAGGCGTTTCGGGTTATGAGTATATTTATACCACGGGAACATCTTACGTTGACAAAGCCGCTGCGGTTTCAAACGGATTTTATTCCTATCAGATAAGAGCGATGTACGCGACAGAGGACAAGGGCACCGCTTACGGCGCGTGGTCTGTCGCGGCAACCACTTTTCGCGGCACCATGATAAAGCAATTACAATCGCAAACAGGTAATTCGAACACCTCGTATGTAAAATATATTAACTCCAAATCAGGCATCGGCGTAACAGCAAGCTTTGAATGGTGCGCTGAATTCGCGTGGTGTATGATCGATCAATTCGCGGCTAAGGTAAAAATAAAAGATCCTATTAAGCCCTGTATTCACGTGAGTGAAATAGCAATGCAGGCGAAAGCAAAAGGCGCGTTAAAAAGCGCGTACAGCAGCGGATATATTCCAAAGCCCGGAGATTTGTTCACCACGTCATTCTATAAATATCCCGGCAGCGACGGACGGCTGCACATCGGTTTTGTAGAATCGGTAGAGACCAACGCAAACGGACAGGTTACAAAGGTTCATACAATCGAAGGCAATTTTAACTGGGAAAATCAAAGCAGTATCAACACACGCGTGTCGAGAAACACATGGGTGCCGGGGAAAGAAAACGCTTACTCCGCTATTTTGTGTGAATATATTGATTTGGAAAAATTGTTTTCTTAACCGTTCGATGAAAAACTCTAAGCATTAACGGTATTTCCTTTAAAATGTATTTATACAAATTTGACAAAATCGGTAAGAAAAGTTTGGATAACTGTATCGGCTGATTTGTGGTATTATATGTATTGGGAATTTTTAACTGACCGAGGGGGAATTAAAATAAATAAGCGCATTTCATTATTGCTTGTGACGGTCTCAGCCGTTTTGTGCCTGTTAGTTGTAGGGATGTTCAGCCCGTCAGCGGCTTCAAAGCTGCCGTCACCTGCTAATTTTACACTAAATACAGTTGACAACACTGTGGAGATATCTTGGGGTGAGGTCGATAACGCAAGCAGTTACGAGCTGTTCTTTCAAAAGGAAGGAACAACGTGGCAGAGTGTTGTTGTAGAGGGTGCTAAGCACACGTTTACAGATGTCAGTCCTTACGACACTTACTTTTTCCAAATCAGGGCGATTGACGCCGAAAAAAATTACGGCTATTTTTCGTCCGTAAAAACAAGGCAGGCAAAGGCTCTGCTCACTTCTCCGCGTAATTTCAAGGCAAACACAGTTGATGATACCGTCGAGATAACTTGGGATGAAGTTGACGACGCGGATAAATACGAGCTGTTCTATCAGCAAGCAGGAACAGGCTGGCACAGCGTAATTGTCGAGAGCACGGCGCATACCTTCACGGATGTAAGCCCGTACTACACATACTTTTTTCAGATAAGAGCGCTCGACAAAAACGGTTACCCGGGATATTATTCATCGGTTAACAAAAGAGCGGCAACACAAAAACTGCCGTCACCGAAGAACTTGTCTGCAAAGACTAATGACAGCACAGTTTCGCTGACTTGGGATGAAGTGAGCGAAGCGCGGAATTACGAGCTGTTTTATTTGCAGGCAGGCACAGGCTGGCACAGCGTTATTGTAAACGGAACGTCGCACACCTTAAAAAATATCAATCCGCAATCCACATACTATTTCCAAATCAGGGCGGTTGCCGACAAAGAAAACCCGGGATATTATTCTCCCGTAACCAAAAGACTGCCTACTCCGTCGGTCGGAGCGTTAAGGAATTTCAGTAACTTCATCAACATCAACTGGACAAGCGCTCCCGGGGCGAGAATGTATTACCTCTGGTATAAAACGTCTTTATCGGACAAGTGGGTATGCGCTCCTAAGCCGACCGCGAACACATACTGGAATATATCAAACCCGAAATCAGGCGTTGTATTTGACGTTGAGATACACGCGGTTTTCCCGAATAACGATTACACGGTGTCGAGCGTAAAAAGCGTTACAAGGCTTGAAGCTCCGACCTACGGCGTTAATTACAGCCAAAACGACAGGTTCAACATCCACTGGAACAAGGTTTCCGGAGCGGATAAATACGAACTGGTAAGGTTTTATAACAATAAAAGCCAGCGTATTTACACCGGCTCAAATACATATTTTGAGGATAACGGAATCTCTGCGATAGGACCGTATTATTATCAGGTCAGGGCGTTGAACGGCAATTCTCAGGGCGTATGGTCATCGTATGTTCCGGTGCATTACGTTCCCAAAAAACTGGCACAGCAAAAGATTGTCGAGCTGGCGCATATGCAGTACGGAAACAAAGGCGACAAATACTGGAAAGCCATGTGGAAGCCCGACCAGTGGTGCGCAATGTACGCAGGCTGGCTGTTGCGCGAGGCAAGGGTTGACCTCGGCAAGTACGGCTGGCACGTCAATGTCGGCGTTTGGGCTGATAACCTCAAGGCAAAAAAGCAGTGGCACGACAGAGGAAAATACACGCCGAAAGCCGGAGATATTATTATTTTCGGCAGACCTGATTTCAGAACGCACGTCGGAATTGTAACCGGCGTTAAGAACGGCATAGTCTACACCAGCGAAGGCAACGCGACAGGTGAGGAATACTTTAACTCGCGCGTGACGGAAAAATCATACAGCCTTAACAGCTCGTACATCGTAGGCTACGGCTCGGTAGCATATTAAAAAATAAAGCCCGGACAAAACGAATGTCCGGGCTTTTCGCGTATCGGTATTAAATTTTATTAAATCACCGTGTGCAAACGTTTTTCTCCGATGGGCGAGTCAACGTCAAAATTCGCGATATATTTTTGCAGGAGAGTAGCGTCGTTAACATCAAGCTCGCCGTCGATGATGTTTCCGCGTTCGGCGGCTTTATCATCAGCGTCCTTTGTTGCAATCGCCCAAGGTGTAGCTGTCGCGCATCTTAAAATCAAGGGTGTAGGTGTTGTTGTAGTAATACGCTTCCGTAACAGGATGATTTTCGTTGACCTTATAGGTGATTTTATAATCGCCGGCAGGCAGCTTTGCAAGCTCGCCGTAGTTTTTCTCCGTTATAGAAGCCATACTCAGCCAGAGTCTGGAGATCCTTACGCTGTCGCTTAGGAACTCCTGACCTTTTTCGTTGACAACGTTGAGTCTGACATTGACATCCGAGAAGTAGGTTTTATCGGAAGCGTTTTCAACTTCATAGCTAAAATAAACCTTCTTTCCGCTTTCGTACAAGGTCACCTGCTCTGAGTCGTATTTTTTTTCGGACAAAGTCATCTGACCAAAAGTAAGGTCGGGGTATTTTACCTTGTTGCGCTTGGTTGCCATATCCCACTCGCGCGGAATATCGCTCTTGTAGGGCAGCAGATATGTATAGTCCTCAAAAACCGCCGTGAGCGGTTCTTCGTACTCGTCATAGTCAAAGCAGAGCCTTCCTGTGCCGTCATCGTAAGCGGGTTTCATATGGATTTTATTATCAGCGAGCGTGCGGTCGGCTTTTTCAACCATATCGGAATCTGAATCGGAAATAAACACATGGCGGAAACGGTCGATATTATTTTTGTCGAGCGAGGTGTCGGTCACAAATCCCCAAAGCGTAATGGCGTGACTGCCTCTCAGTGTGCCGTTGAGATAGATCCCGATTCCCGGCGATACGCCGCAGCCGCTTTTTATCCGTTCCTCCATATTATTTAGCTGCTTGACCGAACGGATAAGCTCCCAGTTGCAGACCGTATCATAGGCGTATTGGCTGAAATATCCGCCTGAGTTGGGATAATTGTTAATTTTCGGAGCGGTAATACCGATGTTGTTGCCCAATGCTACCCCGTTAAAGAACCACGCCAGACCGTAGTACTGAAAGCCGCCGTTGTTGCTGAATGATTTGTTGTAAAGGTCAAAAACCTCATCCTCGTTCTTAAAGCCTGCCTTTTGCGCCCAGCCGGTGTAGGTGAGCATATTGGCGCAGGACGCCGCCCAGCAAAGGTAGGTGTCGCTTTGTTCGGGCTTGAGCTTTTCTGCGTCAATAAAATTTAAATCCTCAAAGTCGAACGGTTGATTGTCAATGTAGTTGGCAAGTATTGCCTGCTGAATATCATCAACATTCTCGGCGCAAAGTCCCGTAAGGTACACTTGTTTAGTAGTGCCGGGGAGCATAAACTCCACGTGAAAGCGTTTGTCTGAGCTGCCCGAGGCGCCTACGCTCAAAGCCTCCTTGCTGCCGACGTAAAGATTATATTCCTGCGATTCCTCAACGCGGTCAACGTCGGGAGCTCCGGCAATCTGTTCGCTGCCGTCCTTGTCAGTGATTACGGAATAAACTCCCAGCGCCTCGTCGGGGATTTCCGCCGCCGTAACAGGCGGTACAGCCAATACGGCTGCAATAATAAACGCCACTGCGGCAAAAAGCTTTTTCATTATAAACCCTCTTGAAAAGTTGTATATAAAAATATGGTAACACAAACGGCGACATAAAAGCAACTGCCGAAATGAATAAATATTTTTTCAATAACTGTGCAGTTTAACAACTTCGGGCAATATATGCAATTACCGTAACAAAACACTTGCCTTTTTAGCTCAAAATGAGGTATAGTATTAGTATAAAACCTGGAGGGATATTATGGCGAGAGATTTTACTTCCAACGACGCTAAACAACTGATTGTTCAGCTTAACGCTTTGCAGAATATGCAAAGGGAGATTGTTAATCTTCCCGAGCAGTACCGTCAGGACGCGCAGTCGCAGACGCGGCAGATGATAGGCTACCGCGCATTTGATAACTTTGTGCGCGACGAACTTAATCGCGGCACGGACGCTCCCGAAAGCCTGCGCGGAGCTGAGCGGATAATTAACGATATAAGTATGTGGATGAAGCTCAGTCCCATAGCACAGCAGATTAGCACCACGGCGCAGAAAAATGACAATATGATTAATTCCATGCGGCAGAGCCTTTCGGCAGGCAGCAGCGGACTGCGCTGGATGTTTTCTTCCTCAAAGACAAAGGAGGAGACGGTGCAAGCATACCGCGCGGCTGAGGGATTTCTGAGGAGCATAGAGGCGAAAAATATCTCGGCTCTGTACGCTCAGACTACTCAAATAAAAAACCTCCCTGCAAACGCGGCTTGGCAGGAGTTCCAAAACAACCGCACGGCGTTCGGAGAAGCGTTCGCGCACATGGCGCCCGAGCTTATGCAGGGCAATTTGGTTCACGAGTTATCGACGGCAATTGAAGGTCACCGCAGCCTGCTGCAGCCGTTCCTTTCGGCAGAACAGGCTATTGAGCAGAGCAAAGAAAATATCAGAAACGCCGCGAACCGCGTCGCCGCGCGAGACATTATGAGTATATTAAAGGGCGTTCCCGTTGAGGAGCTTAACCGCGGCAAGGGCGGAATCCGAGTAAAAACCCTTCGCGATTGCGGCTATGAGACCTTGGCGGATATCTACGCCGCCGCGCCCTCGAAGCTTGAGGCGGTTAAGGGTATCAGCGCCGAGGGCGCGCGTGAGATTAAAACCAAGCTCAACGAGTATCTATACGAGTCGGCAAACACGGTAAAAATAAAGCTGAGCGCTGACGATAAAAACCCCGACTCAACAGCGCTGGTGCAGGAGATTTCCGCGTATATTCTGCGCAAAGACAGCCTGCGCGATTACTATAAGCTGCAGGAAACCTTCAAGCCCAAAACCGACGCAGCAGAAAATTCGCTTATAAACGTCGGCAACGGAGTGCGCTGGCTGTTTTACAACTCTAACCAAAAAGCCGAGGTAACGCAGGCGTATCAGTATCTTGTGCGTTTGCAAAAGAGTGACTACGCCGCAAATCTAAAGCAGTTGTCGAATAATATCCGCGGCAATTTTCAGGTATCGACAAACGATGCGTGGGCGCGGTTTGAAAGCGACACAGTCCGCTTTTGGAACGTGCTCGAGGACGTCTGCCCCGAACGCGTCGGCAGCAGCGGCAGCGTTTACGGTCTGCCAGAGGATTTGGCGCACGAAATTCAGCAGCAGCCGCTCAACCTAGAAGGTCTGCGCTGCGAGTTAAGAAGATATCAGGAGTGGGGCGTTAAGTACGCAATTCACCAACAGCGGGTTTTGCTCGGTGACGAGATGGGCTTGGGAAAAACCGTTCAGGCTATCGCCGCGATGGTTTCGCTTCGCAACGAAGGCGCGACGCATTTTGTTGTTGTATGCCCTGCGAGCGTGCTCTCAAACTGGTGCAGAGAGATTAACAAGCACAGCGATTTGAGTGTGATTATGGTGCACGGCAGTTCACGCAGTGCTTCTGTTTCAAAGTGGATTGAGGAAGGCGGAGTTGCGGTCACCACCTACGAAACCACGGGCGCGATTGAGCTTGACGATAATTTTAAATACAACTATATGGTCGTTGACGAGGCGCATTACATCAAAAACCGCGACGCGCAGCGCACGGTCAACGTCAGAAAGCTCTGCCAAAAGGCTGAGAAAATTCTGTTTATGACAGGTACGGCAATCGAGAACAAGGTTGACGAGATGATTTCGCTTATCGAGGTGTTAAACCCCGACGTCGCAACGCAGATAAAGCGCATGGCGTTTATGTCGTCCGCTCCGCAGTTCCGCGAGGCGGTAGCGCCCGTGTATTACCGCAGAAAGCGCGAGGACGTGCTTACCGAGCTTCCCGACAAAACCGAGACCGAGGAGTGGTGCACGCTCTCGGGCGAGGAGGTTCAGTGTTACGAGGATGCCGTGCTGTCCAAAAACTTTGCAGGCGCAAGGCGCGTAAGCTGGAATGTGGACGATGTGTCGCTGTCAAGCAAGGCAAACCGTATGAAGGAGCTTTTGGCGGAAGCCGAGGCAGAGGGAAGAAAGGTAATTGTCTTTTCGTTCTTCCTCGACACAATCGAAAAGGTGCGCGGAATGTTGGGCGACAAGTGCGTCGGCCCGATTAACGGCTCGGTACCACCGCAGCGCCGTCAGGAGATGGTCGACGAGTTCGACAAAGCACAGCCGGGCGCAGTGCTCGCCGCGCAAATTCAGTCGGGCGGCACAGGACTTAACATTCAGTCTGCAAGCGTGATTATCCTCTGCGAGCCGCAATTCAAGCCCTCGATTGAAAATCAGGCGATCTCGCGCGCTTATCGTATGGGACAGGCGCGCAATGTGCTTGTTTACCGCCTTTTGTGCGAGGACACTGTAGACGAAAAGATTATGGAAATGCTCGCCGAAAAGCAGGCGGTTTTCGACGCCTTCGCGGATAAATCTACCGTTGCCGAGGAAACTCTCGAGCTCGACGAAAAGAGCTTCGGTGATATTATGGAAAGCGAAATCAAGCGGATTCAGGAGTCACGCGCGGCAAATCAAAACGAAGAAAACAAGTAAAAATCAACCCCTGACACAGCGGCAAACGCTTGTCAGGGGTATTGTAATATAAATTTATTTGCCTGCCTTTTTGATCATCACAATCATCCAGACGTACATACAGGTTTTCGGGAGCATTAACATTCCGATCATTGGCATTGTCTGCGCGAAAAGCACAACCGGAATGTAGAACAAAAAGCTCAGCGTTACCGCAAGCCACATTAGCTTCAGCGGCTTGTCGTTTTTTGCGCTTCTAAGCCACAGCACTACCGTCAAAATTCCGAGCAGGGCAAAGGGGATATTGCGGAGAATTCCCCACAACAGCGACGGCTCAGCGCTTGTCCATCCGTTTTGCGGAAAACAGCAAAGCACTATTCGAATTATACCGAGTATCCAAACGCTTGCCAACACGCCTTTTTCGCCGGCGATTTTGTACCTGTCGCGGCGAGCGTATTCAATCAGAATATAAAACAGTGTCATTGTGATTGACGTGACCAGCTTGCCGATACCGAGCGCGGCGGTATAGTCGCCGTCAGTCCAGTAATTCAGCACTCTCGGCACTAAATGAAGCGCGTCGCCGCAGCCGAGCAGCAAGGTCATTATTCCGAAAATTCGGACGTACTTTCTGCCTTTTGAATTTTTAAGCAGCAGAACACCGCTGACAATCGCGAAAACAAGATAACAAATGTCAAAAATACTCTCGGGCAGAGCAGGCATAAGCTTCATATCAATTTCTCCTAAAAGTTAGATTAACCTAATCATAGCAGAAAAGTTTGTGTTTGTCTATAAATGATTTTTGCTGTTTTAAATCTTAACTGCCAAACAGTTTTGCGGATTGGAAGCCTTACATCTCGTTTTATGCGGCGTGTGTTTAGCTATAAGTTTGCGTAGCTCTCTCGCGGAAAACAGTCCACCGGACTGTTTTCTTTTCGCTCGTCTTCAAGTCCGGTCGCCGTGATGGGTGCCGGTGACCTATGTTTGGCGGTGGGCGGCGTGTGCTTAGCTACAAGTATGCGTGGCTCTCTCGCGGAAAACAGTCCACCGGACTGTTTTCTTTTCGCTCTCCGTTTGAAACATGGTCGTTCAGCGTTGCGGCTAAAGCCACTTCCTTGAACTCCCTGTTTCTGCGCTTCCTCGAACTCCCTTCATCCGCCCCCGGCGGCGGTCGTTCTCGTCACCTTCAAGTCCGGTCGCTGTGATGGGTGCCGGTGACCTATGTTTTGCGGCGGGGAAGTGTTACAGCTCGTTTTGTGCGGCGTGTGTTTAGCTATAAGTATGCGTGGCTCTCTCGCGGAAAACAGTCCACCGGACTGTTTTCTTTTCGCTCGTCTTCAAGTCCGGTCGCCGTGATGGGTGCCGGTGACCTATGTTTGGCGGTGGG
>ONMK01000009.1 GCA_900318905.1 uncultured Eubacteriales bacterium
TACGCGCCCAGGGCAAAGCATATTCACGATGTTTTGTATCATCACCGCTTCCGCTCGGATTCAATTATGGGCAAACGGTTCAGCAAAAAGAACACCGACAGCTGGTATGAGGTTATCAAAACGGCTATGTCAAAATCCGATGTCTTTTTAAGCAGTCCGCAGACCGCTCAGGCTTTTAAAACAGGGCTTGCGTGGATGATAGAGAATTATTTTATATACATAAAGCGCTCGGTCGACGGCGAATCGGCTGAAACAAAAGCGCAGATACAAATACTCAGGCGCTCCCTGAAAAGTGTCGGCTATTACGGCGACGAAAGGATAAAAAACGCCGCGCTCAACCGCCGAAAGAAAAGTATTATAAAAAGCGTAAAGCTAAAGCTTTATCCGCGTTTATCCCCACTGCTGCGCAAAAAGAAATGAAAGGATGTTAAAAATGAGTTTTTATATCATTGATATTATAAACTTTATTTTGATTTTCCTTTTGCTGGACTTTTATAACGGCGCATGCGGCAACATCCTTGCAAAAAAGCTGAAAAACAGCCTGTTGACCGTGCTTGTCCTTTTGCTTACGGCTGCCGTGGTCTGCGTTCCGTTTTCGTTTTTTACGGTTGCAAAGGCGGCTCTGCTGACCGCGGCGGTTATCGCATATATTATAATTCTCGGCACAAGGCTTTTTGCCGAAAAGTGCAAGGCTTACACGGACGTTGAAGCGGGCAGGGAGGAGCTTTTTGCGGATAAAAAAGTGATGGTTCTGGTGCCTCATGAGGACGACGAAATCAACCTCGCGGGCGGCGTCATTGAAGAATATCTGAAGCACGGCTCCGAGGTTTACATAGTGTTTTCGACAAACGGCGACGGCGACGAGCGGCATGATATGTCAAAGCTTGGGAATGTAAGGATCGGCGAGGCGATCAAGGCGCTCTCCGTTTTAGGGGTGCCCGAAAAAAACATTGTGTTTCTGGGCTACGGCGACGGCTGGGACAAAAGCGGCGCACATATTTATAATGCGCCCGCAAATGAAACTCTCCGTTCAAGAGCAGGCAGAACCGAAACCTATGGCTCAAAAACCCATCCCGCGTTCAGCAATAATAACAGCTATACATTTTCAAATTACTATAACGACATCAAACAGGTGATTTTAAAATATAAGCCCGATACGATATTCTGCATTGACTACGACGCCCACAACGAACACAGAGCCTTGTCGATGATGTTTGAAAAAGCGATGGGCGGTATTTTAAAAGAAACAGCGTACCGACCCGCTGTTTATAAGGGCTACGGCTACCGCACCGCGTGGAACGCGCCCGATGATTTTTCGGAGTCGGACAACGTCGCTTCAACCGTCAATTTCCGTTCCGGGAAAGATACAGTCGTTTACGATTGGGACAGGCGCTGCCGTTTTCCGATTGACATAAATTCCGTTTCAAGGGATTTGGAAAAGTCAAGGCTGTACCGCGCTTTGTCGGCTTATTCATCGCAGAAAGCCGCGCTCGGCGCCGGGAGGATAATCAACGGCGACAAGGTGTTTTGGCGGCGCAGGACGGATTCTTTGCTGTATAACGCCGATATTTCCGTTTCATCGGGTGACAAGAGCAAGCTTGCGGATTTTATGCTGCTCGACTGCGGCGACCTTATCAGCCGGGGCGATATGCCTTACGACGGCGTATGGCGCCCCGATAATACCGATAAGGAAAAAGCAATTCACGTTACATTTCCTAAAGATACCTACATAGACAGCGTTGTTCTGTACGACAGCCCTTCGCCCGATGAAAGCATAACAAACGCCGTAATCAAACTTGACGACGGCACCTGCTTTTCTACCGGCAGGCTTCACACGGGCGGCACCTCGGTTAATATAAATAAAACCGTGCGCTCATTTGATATCATAATCGAAAGCTATGAAGGCAAGGGCTGCGGTTTGACTGAAATCGAGGCTTTTTCGGCTCCCGAAGCGGCTCCGCCCGTTTATAAGCTTACAGACGACGACGGCAACTTTGCCTATGACTGTATCATTCCCGAAGGCGTTGATCAGGCTTTTAAAATTTATCAAAATACAGGGGCAACCGTAAAATACGATGATTTTGAAGTCCTCTGTAATAAAAAAAGTTGCAGGGCTATTATTGAAAACGAATGCGTTTTAGTAACCTGCCCCAAGGGTAAAAAATGCACGGTTTCATTACGGTTGAAAAACAGTAAGATATGTGATAAAATACTCGTTAGGAATCCGCGAAAAACAGCGCGGAAGCTAATAATGTATTGGCAGAAAACAAACATTCATAAATCTTACGCGCACAGGGTTTTCCGTACACTCAGGCCTCATTATAAAGCGTCGTAAGGAATTGATTTATAAGCCACCGGCTTAACAAATGAGAGAAAATGAGCAGTAAAAAAAAGATTTTGTACATAACCAGATATTCAATAGACGAGCCGTTTAACCTTCAAAAAAAGTTTGACGGTCAGTTAGCCGCGTTCAAAAACCTGGGGCTTGACGTTTATTATATCGGGTATGACAGAACAAACCTCTACCTTATAAACGGTGAAAACAAAACGGTTTACGGCAAAACCCATTTTGCCCTTCCGCGTTATATCCACACCCAGTTTTACAACGACCTGCACAAAGCATCTGTAAAGGCAATAAAAGAAATAGGTCTTGATTATATTTACTGGCGCCTGTCGCCGCTGTTCGGCTCAAGCGTCAAAGTAGCCGAGGCAGCAAAGCAGTGCAATACAACCTTTATTCTTGAAATTCCTACGTTTCCTCCCGATCAGGAAACCCATCTCAGCGGGATAAGAAAAGCTTTTTCGGCTTATACAAAGCGGTTTTCCGACAGATACGACGAGCTTGTGGATTACTACGCGGTGATCGGCGACGACGCCGGCGGCTCATACAAGGGCAAGCCGGCGGTCAATATCGAAAACGGCATCGACGTCAACAGCGTTCACGCGAGGACCCCCGTGAACGAGAGCGATACGATCAACATCCTCGCGCTCGCATCCATGTGCTATTGGCACGGCTACGACCGCATCATCAAATCGCTTGCCGCGTATAAGGGCAGTCAAAAGGTAGTTATCCATATGGTCGGCGGCAACGGCGGAGGCTGTCTTGAGGAATGGAAGGCTCTTTCCGAAAGCTTAGGACTCGGCGAAAAGGTCATTTTCCACGGACAGATGTCGGGCGACGCGCTGGAGGAGATGTTCAACCTCTGCGACGTGGGCGTTAATTCGCTGGCTATGTATAAAAAGAATTTTGAAGCTTCAACCGAGCTTAAGGCGAGGGAGTACATCGCGCGCGGTCTGCCGTTTATCTGCGCAGTCGACGACCCGGTGCTTGAATTTGCAAAGGAGCGGCTCTGGTTCAGGATACCAAACGACGACAGCGTTCCCGATATGGGCGAGATCGTCGAATTTGTGCTGAAGATGAAAAACACCCCTTCTCATGTGCAGAGCTTAAGAGAGCTTGCGGAAAACTATCTTACATGGGAAAGACAGTATAAAAAGTTATTTGAAATCGCGGGAGGCATAAACTGATGAAATACGCGTTAATAGGCTGCGGCAGGATCTCGCCGAACCATATCGTTGCCGCAAAAAACAATAACCTTGAAATTGCAGCCATTTGTGATATAGATGTAAAGTGCATGGAGGACAAGGTGAAGAAATTTACCCTGCCCGCGTCGGTAAAGAAATACACCGATTACCGCGAGCTGCTTAAAAACGAAAAGCCCGGGCTTGTCGCGGTTTGTACTGAAAGCGGAAAGCACGCTCAGATCGCTTTGGACTGCATCAACTCAGGCTGCAACGTTATTATCGAAAAGCCCATAGCGCTTTCGATCGGGGACGCCGACGCCATTATTGAGGCAGCCCGCAAAAACAACGTTAAGGTCTGCGTCAATCACCAGAACCGCTTTAATAAATCTATCGCAAAAATCAAAGACGCTTTGGACAAAGACCGTTTCGGCAGACTTTTCCACGGCACGGCGCATATCCGCTGGGCGCGCGACTGGGAGTATTATTCCAGAGCAAAGTGGCGCGGAACCTGGGCTCAGGACGGCGGCTGCCTGATGAACCAGTGCATCCACAATATCGACCTGCTTATCTGGCTTATGGGCGGCGAACCTGTTGAAGTAATGGCTTATACCGACAGAATGAAGCACGACTATATCGAAGCTGAGGACTTGGGAATCGCCGTTGTGAAGTTTGCCAACGGAACCTACGGTATTATAGAGGGCACAACAAACGTCTACCCGAAAAACCTTGAGGAAACGCTTTATATTTTCGGCGAAAAGGGAACCGTTAAGGCGGGCGGCGCTTCCGTCAATAAAATAGAGGAATGGAGCTTTTCCGACGAGCTTGACATCGCCGACGAGGTAAAGGCTCAGTTTTCCGAGAACCCGCCCTCGGTGTACGGCTACGGCCACACACCGTTGTATGCCGATGTTATTGACGCTATAAACAACGACCGTCAGCCGCTTGTTACAGCCTATGACGGCAAAAAAGCGCTTGAAATGGTGCTCGCAATTTATAAATCCGCGGCGCAGGGCAGCCCTGTCAGGTTCCCGCTGACAGAATGCTCAACGCTCGATTTTACGGGAAGATTCAACTAAGGTATTTAAAATGTGCAATAAAACCAAGTATGAAAAGTTTATAAAAACGACCTATGTTCCCATATACTCTCAGCCGTGGTGGCTCGACGCTGTCTGCGGAAAGGACAACTGGGACGTCTGGCTTTATGAAAAGGGCGGCAATATTTTAGCCGCAATGCCTTATTATCACGAAATGCGCGGAAGCTGGCGCTACATCACGAAAGCTCCCCTGACACAGAACAACGGGATCATTTTTCTGCACGACAAGGGCTCAAAGCTGCAAAAAAGAGCCTCGGCGGAAGAAAAAATCATCGACGCCGCAAGCAAATGGCTCGATGAGCAGTCAATTGATTTATACGAGCAGCAGTACATGCATACGTTCAACAACTGGCAGCCGTTTTTCTGGAACGGATTTAAGTGCGTCCTCCGCTACTCATATATCATCGAGGACACCTCGGATATGGAGCGAGTTAAGGAGAACTTCTCCGCAAAGCTCAGAAACGATATAAAAAAGGGAGAGCGCAACACTTCTTCCGTTGAAGCCTTGGGCAGGGACGTTTTCTATACCGAGCATGAAAAGATTTTTAAAAAGCAAGACCTTCCGTGTCCGTTCAGCCGCGATTTATGGAACCGTCTGTTTGACGCGTGCAGCGAGCACAACAGCGGAACAACGCTCTGCGTAAAAAATCACGACAATCAAATCAGCAGCCTTGCGTACTTCGTCTGGGACGAAAGGTATGTTTACCTTTTAATGGGCGGCTCTGTTCCCGAGTTTTCAAATGAAAACACATTCTCGTATTTAGAGCTTAAGGGAATCGGGCTTGCGCATGAAAAAGGGCTCGGCTTTGACTTTGAGGGCAGCATGATAAAAAGGATCGCAAAGGCGTTCAGAGATTTCGGCGCTGTACCCACACCGTACTACCGCATAAGGAAAATCTTTAACCCCGATATTATCAAAATGGAAGCGCAGCAGGAAATAAACAGGTTGAGAGAAGTGTAGCAGCATGAATTTCAGAGATTTAAAAAAGCAATATGAAGTCTTAAAGCCAGAGATCGACGCCGCGATAAACGAAGCGGTGACGTCGGCGCGGTTCATCTCAGGTCCTCAGGTCAGGGAGCTTGAGCAAAGGCTCGCCGGGTACGTCGGCGTTAAGCACTGCGTCACCTGCGCAAACGGAACCGACGCGATCACCCTTGCGCTGACGGCGTGGGGGATAGGCAAAGGCGACGCGGTTTTTGTACCCGATTTTACTTTCTTCTCAAGCGGCGAATGCCCCGCGGCTGTCGGTGCGACTCCCGTTTTTGTCGACGTTGACAAAAGGACCTTCAACCTTGACGCCGAAAAGTTAGAGCAGTCGATTAAGACGGTGCTTGATGAAGGCGAGTACACGCCGAAGGCGGTCGTTGCCGTGGATTTATTCGGCTTGCCTGCCGATTATCAAAAAATCAGGGCTGTCTGCGAAAAATACGATCTGCTTCTTTTAGAGGACGGCGCTCAGGGCTTCGGCGGCTCAATAAACGGCAAAAAAGCCTGCAGCTTCGGCGATATAGCCACAACAAGCTTTTTCCCCGCAAAACCGCTCGGCTGCTACGGCGACGGCGGCGCTGTTTTTACCGATAACGACGAATGGGCTTCGCTTCTCAGGAGCCTTACCGTTCACGGCAAAAGCGGCAACGATAAATACAACAATATCCGAATCGGCATGAACAGCCGTCTTGATACCCTGCAGGCGGCAATACTTATCCCGAAGCTTGACGCTTTTGAGCGGTATGAGCTTGATAAGGTGAACGAAGCCGCGGCGCTTTATTCACAAAAGCTTGCCGGAAGCGGTCTTGTTCTGCCCCTTATCCCCGAAGGCTTTGTAAGCAGTTGGGCGCAGTATACAATTCAGCTACCCGGAAATTGCGACAGGCAAAAGCTGATTTCGGCTCTTAAAGAAAAGGGTATTCCGTCCATGGTTTACTACGCAAAGCCCATGCATTTACAGGGCGCGTTTGAAAACACAAGAAGCGCAGTTGCCGACTGCGCGGTCACAGAGCGGCTCTGTAAAACCGTTCTCAGCCTTCCTATGCACCCGTATCTGGAGGAATCCGATATTTCATTCGTATGTAACAGTATTCTGGAGATTATTGATGAGTAAGCAAATCTGTTTTATTCTTGACTGGTACCCCACAAAGTCAAATAACGGCTGCGTTTTCGCAAAGCATCTTATTTACGCAATAGCCGACAAAGGCTTCGACTGCGTTGTTATCGCGCCGCGCATAAAGAATTCTCAAAACGAGAATGTTCCCTATAAGCGCGAGGAAACGACCGACAGCGGCAGCACCGTCAGGATATTCACACCTGCTTATTATCATTTTTCATCAAGAAAGCAAACCATCAGGCTTTCAATGAACAGCCATTTTAAGGCGGTAATGAAAACAATTAAAAAGGAAAACCTTAACCCTGACGCCGTTTACGGTCATTTTATTTATCAGTGCGGGCTCACCGCCGCAAGAGCAGGCGAAAAGCTGGGGATCCCGTCATATTGCGCGTGCGGTGAAAATTCAACCCGCTTCGCGCAGGGCGGTCAGCCTTATTCAACGGGGCTGCAATACGCGGGCTGGAAGGACATTTTAAGCAGGCTTTCGGGTGTTATCTGCGTTTCAAGCCATAACGCCGAGCTTATTGTAAAAAACGGCTTTGTACCGTCTGAGATGAAAACAGGCGTTTTCCCAAACGGCTTTAACGGCAAAAAATTCTTTTCTTTCGATAAATCAAAGGCTCGCAGGGAGCTCGGGTTTCCCGACGATAAATTCATTGTTGCTTTTACGGGCGACTTTTCCGAGCGAAAGGGGATCGACAAGCTCAGCCATGCGCTGAAGAGCTTTGACGATGTATATTCGGTTTTCCTCGGCAGCGGCGAAATAAAACCCGACTGCGACAACATTCTTTTTTGCGGCTCGGTTCCTAACGATGAGGTCGTAAAATATCTCAACGCCGCCGACGTGTTCGTTCTTCCGACAAAGGGAGAGGGCTGCTGCAACGCGATTGTCGAGGCGCTTGCGTGCGGACTGCCCGTTATTTCTTCCGATTTGCCCTTTAATGACGATATCCTTGATAATACTAATTCTATCCGCGTTGACGTTTCCGACGTCAGTCAAATCGAAAACGCTGTCAATAAGCTGAAAACAGACGAAAGTCTTTTACATAAATTAAGTAAAGGCGCGGCGGACAGCGCAAAAAATCTGAATATAAATGTCCGCGCTGAGAACATTTTGAAGTTTATGGAGTTAAATTGATGAAGAGTAAAGCGTTGATTATTTCCAAGATAGCTATCCTGTGCTATTTTTTAAACTTTTATTTTATAAAAATTCTCACCGGAAGCTTTGTTCCGTACGGAACATATTTTTTCATTGGATTTGCTATACTTGGAGTCCTTATTTCAGCATACAAAGAGCCTATTTGCTTTTGTATCGATATAAAATGTTGGATCGCTTATTTCATTTATTCGTTTATAACGATCCCGATCGCATACAGTCAATCTTACGCGCTGGTCGGTCTGAGAGATTACCTGAAGCGTTTGATAGTTATCATCGTAATTGCATATATTTGTGAAAAAGAAAAATCAATTGAATACGCCATAAGGCTGTTGGCTGTTACAGCCGTTGCGTGCGCTGTAAGCTCATTGATAATGATGGAGGACTTCTCGCAAAAGCTTTCGTTCTCGTCAGGCGCAATTGTAAGCACCAATGATATCGGTTCTATTATGGCATACGGCTGTTTCGCGATACTGTTTGTTTTCGGAAGGGACAAAAAAAGCAAATTGTATCAAACGATCATTAAACTTGCTTATATTATAGCGGCACTTGTTGTTATCTCTGTTGCGGGTTCGAGAAAAAGCTTTCTGGCAATAATAATCCTTTTCATTCTGATTTTTTTGCTTTGCGGCCGAGATTTCTTCAAAAAAATGACGTGGGTCAGATTTATCGGTATCCTTGCAGTTATTGCGGTTGCTTTTTACTTTGTATATACTTATTTGCTGCCCGATTTTGAAGAAACAAACCTGTTTGTCAGGATAGCCGGAAGAAGAGCTGACGTCGCGGCGGAATCGGATGAAGGAAGAATCAATCTTTATATAAGAGCGTTAGAAAGATTCTCCGATAACTTCCTTTTCGGAATAGGCTATAATAATTTTGATTATCTTGAGGGCGTTTATACTCACTCAACATTTGCGGAGCCGCTTGCATGCTCGGGAATAATCGGTTTCCTGTTATATGTAGGGCCGTATATACACATTCTTGTTAATCAAATCAGGCTTTCTTTCTCAAGAAAGCTTATTCCAAACGCGGAAGGCAGAGTATTCCAAAAAGAACTGTTGGCGTTTTTCGTTATGTTTATATTTATCGGCCTTGGAATTCCATATATATATAAGGATATTCCGTGTATTATTCTGGCGATGTTTGTCGCGTGGCAGAATATTACGTTTGGAAAGCTTAAAGAGAATGATCACGAATTGATTTCAGAGGTAGAAAAGAATGAGCGAGTCGCCGATTAGAGTTCTGCAAATATTATCAGATTTTAAAAAGGGCGGAGTGCAGGCCGAGGTCATGTACCCCGCAAGGCTCCTCAGCAAAGAGGATGTTCATTTTGACGCTTTGCTGCTGTCCGATACTGCAGGATATTACGAGGACGAGTTTAAAACCTACGGAAGTATCTACCGCATGTCTTTGAAAAGGAAAAAGACAAAGCTCCAAAGGGTACTTGCTATATTTACAAACTACTTCAGCGTAAAAAAGTATGTTTATAATTTTCTTAAATCTCACGAGCCTTACGACGCCGTTCATGTTAGACATTTGATCTGCAATGCGCCGTGCATTTCGGCGGCAAAAAAGGCGGGCGTCCCCGTAAGAATAGCGCACAGCGCGGTCGACAGACCTCACGGCAGCTATAAGGACAGATTGTACGTTACTTTATATCTTAAATACTGCGCCCGTGTTTTAAGAAAGAAAGCTACCAAAATATTCGGCGTAACAAAGGGCGCGGTCGAGTATATAGCCGGCGAAGGCAACGGAATTGTGATGAAAAATCCAACTATCGCCCTTGACAGGTTCAATCCCGTTTTATATCCGAACAAAAACACTGACGGCACTATCCGCCTGATAATGGTGGGAAGCTACAGCTCGCGGAAAAATCAAAAGTTTACAATTGATGTGTTGAATGAGCTCTGCAAAAAAAAGCCTGATTCCGCTTTGACGTTTATAGGTTACCCCCGAAGCTCAAAGGAAACCTATCTTGACGAGATGAAGCAAAAAATCCGCGGTTACGGTCTTGACAAAAACGTGCGCTTCCTTCCGCAGGACGCCGATATTCCGCTTGCAATGTCCGAGTCGACCTTCCTTTTAATGCCTTCGCTTCAGGAGGGCTTGCCGAATGTAGCTCTGGAAGCTCAGGCCATGGGACTGCCGTGCTTTGTATCAAGCGATGTGTCAACCGAGTGCGACTGCGGCCTGTGCCGTTTCCTTGAGCTTGATAAAGGCGCTGCGTTCTGGGCGGAAGCTTTGATCGATTACGCCGATAAAAACGGCTTTGAAAAGACTTATCCCGATATGAGCGAATGGGATAATAAAAAAATCTCAGAGGATTATCTTGAGTACTGGCGCGGTAATAAGTAGAAACAGGTGAAACGCAGTTGCTTTTTTCGTTTATTGTTCCTGTGTACAATACAAGTAAATACTTAAGTGAGTGTATAGAATCGCTCCTTTGCCAAAAAGGCGCCGATTTTGAGATCGTACTTATTGACGACGGTTCAACTGACGGCAGCGGTGAAATATGCGATGGCTATGCGCAAAAGAATCCCGACACAGTAAGGGTTATCCATAAAGAGAACGAGGGCTTGCTTTTGACACGCCGCAGGGGCTTTAAAGAGGCTGAGGGCGATTGGTTTATCTGCGTCGATTCCGATGACGCCGCAAGCGAAGATTTGCTTGAAAGCGTCGCAGACGCGGTAAGCCGATTTTCGCCCGACATGGTGATGTATAATTTTTTATATGTTTCCGGCGACGGGCAAAAGACAAAATCAAGGCTCAGTATTCCGAATGAAACCGTATTTCAAGGGGATAACAAGCTCTACATATATGAGCAAATACTTTTGACAAACAATATAAACAGCGTCTGCCTTAAGGCGATAAAACGCGGGATACTTGATATTGACCGCGATTACAGCCGATGCGGGATCAGAAATACCTGCGAGGACGAGATACAGACTCTGCCGCTTTTTACAAACGCGCAAAAGATTGTATTTTTGGATACTCCTTTGTATTTATACCGAAAGAGGCAGGACAGCATTATTTCCGTCAGCACCTATGAAAAATGGAAGGCTTCGCTTATTTGCTTCCTCAAAACAGAGGAATATCTTGATAAATGGAAGGTCCCCGATGAACTGAAAAAGCGCTTTTACACACACAGCGTCGAAACGCTTTCAAACTTTCTTCAATGGGTGTTTTTCAGCAGGGAACCGGAGCTTGAAAAACCGCGCGCGGAAATTGTACGCTCGGTTTCAGTTCACCCCGCGTTTAAACGGTGCGCCGAAATGTATGACAAATCCTGCGCGTCAACAAAGTATTTGAAATTCCGTATTCCGAAAATAATAAAGCTTGTAAAAAAGCAAAAAGTCAGGACGCTGTGGTGGTATTACCATATTGAAAAAATTATTTAAGGGGCAATTCAAGAAGTGTTCTTCAGTATTCTAATTCCCGTTTATAATACAACCGAATATCTGCCCGAATGCATGGATTCCGTGCTTTCGCAGACCTTTACGGATTTTGAAGTCGTTTTGATCGACGACGGCTCAGCCGAAGAATGCGCAAAGCTCTGTGATGACTATGAAAAGAGCAACGCCTGCGTCAGGGTGATCCACAAGCAAAACGAAGGCCTGATGATGACGCGCCGCCGAGGCTTTAAGGAAGCAAAAGGGGAATACTTCATCTGCGTCGATTCCGACGATAAGCTGCATGACAGCCGTGCGCTGGAAAAAATCCGTTCTCTTATAAAATCCTCGGGCTGCGATTTAGTGATATATAACTATGTTTACGGAGCAGGCGGAGGCAGAGCGGAAACAGTAAGGACTGTTTTTGATTATAAAAGCGGTCATCTTTTCCGCGGCGACAGCAAAAAAGAGGTATATGAAAAGCTGCTGACGACAAACTACATGAATAACATATGGATAAAATGTCCCTCGCGCGATATTGTTGATATCGATACCGATTATTCCGAGTGGAAAGACGATATCTGCCGCGCAGAGGATTTGTTCCAGAGCTATCCGATGCTTAACAACGCAAAGTGCATCGGATATATAAAAGACCCGCTGTATTATTACAGATGGGCGCCCGACAGCATTTCAAATAAATATAAATTCGGCTTTTTTTACTCGTTTAAGTGTATTTTTAACAGGGAAGAAAGCTATCTGAAAAAATGGAACTTATCGAAAGAAATTACCGCAAAGGCAAAAAACAGACGGATCGTCAGGATTTCGGAAATAATTTGCAGGTGCTATTTTGACTGCAAAAAAAGCGGCACGGTAAGCGAGTGGAAAGCCTTTGCCGATAAAATAGGCAAGGATCCGTTTTATGTTGATATAATGGTCGGCACTGAAAAAAAGCAGGTCTTGCTCTACTACCGCCTGCTTCATTCGTTAATAATAAAAGGCAGGAAAAGAGCGTCGATAAGGCTTATTGAAACCGTTTCATATCTTTCAGGTAAGATGAAGAAAAAGAAATAAACAAAAAAGAAAGAAGGAGGCAGGTCTTGTGAACGCGCCTGAACAAAAAATAATAGATTTGATTCGCGCCGTTATTCTCGGCACAGACCCGCCCTCCTTTGACAATTGGGAAAAAGCCTATAAAAACGCCGAAAAACACGGGCTCCATAACTTTATGGCTGAAATCGCTCCGAAGGTTAAAACCCTGTCGGCTCAGGAGCAGGAAAAGATGGCGGATCTTCAGGCGATGTCCGTTTTAAAGGACGCCGTTCAGGAAACCGAGGTAGAACAACTTATCCGCATTTTTGACGCGCGCGGAATAGACGCTATAATGCTAAAGGGCTGGTATATCAAGCAGCTTTATCCGCGAAGGGATTTTCGCATAATGGCTGATACCGATATAATCATCAGGAAGCAAAACGAAGCGGATGTTCACGAAATTCTTACAGGGCGCGGCTACAACTGTGTTTCCGCTTCAAACAAGAAGGACGCGGCGTACACAAAAAAACCGTTTCAGCTCCTTGAGATCCACAAACAGTTGTTTATGTATGAGGACAAATGGAACGACTGCTTCAACCTGCCGTCATCTCCGATGTACATATGGAACAGGCTTGAAACAATAGACGGATATAAGCATATTTACCGAATGGACGACGAGCTGTTTTTTGTGTATATGATAGCTCACATAGCAAAGCACCTGCTTGACGACGGCGGTATCGGCGTAAGGGCGTTCATTGATATATGGGTGTATTTAAGGTGCAAGCCAAACCTTGATTATAATATCATTAACAGAGATCTAAATATGCTCGGGCTTAAAACGTTTGCCGAAAAAGCGACAGCGCTGACCGAATACTGGTTTGAAGGCAAGCCCGCCTCGCCTGAGGTCGGGGAGCTGGGACGTCACATTTTTGAATGCGGCGTTTACGGCAAAAAGAGCTTCTTTGTGGCAAACAGCGAGGTTATGCGCGACGGCAAAAAGCACGGTAAGCTGGGCTACGCGTATAAGCGCGCTTTCCCGGGAATGAAGTCGATGAAGGTGCGTTATCCAAAGCTTGAAAAAAAGCCGTGGCTGTTGCCCGCATACTACTCAAAGCGTCTGTGGTACAGCGCAACTCGCCGCAAGGCTTCAATCAAAGGAGAGCTTGACAGCGTAAGCAGCGTTGATTACAATAAGATACAGCACATAAGGGAGCTGTACAAAAAAATAGGTCTGGAGGATAATTTCGGATAATATGGAACATATCGAGCTTAAAAACAAATCAATTCTAATAACCGGCGCCGCGGGCTTTATCGGCTCAAATCTGGTGATGAAGCTGATAAAAACGGGCGAGCCCATGAAGCTTGTCGGACTTGACAACATGAACGATTACTATGATGTATCGCTCAAGGAGTACAGGCTATCGGAAATCGAGAAGCTTGCCGCCGAAAACGAGCAGGTTGAATGGTGGTTCATCAAAGGCGACCTCGCCGACAAGGCGCTTATCGACAGCGCGTTTGAGGACTATAGATTTGACATCGTGGTAAACCTTGCGGCACAGGCGGGCGTCCGCTATTCGATCGAGAACCCCGACGCGTATATCAACAGCAATTTGATAGGCTTTTACAATATTCTCGAGGCGTGCCGCCACTCATACCACAACGGCGCAAAGGGTGTTGAACACCTTGTTTACGCTTCCTCGTCATCGGTTTACGGCGGCAACAAAAAGGTTCCGTTCTCAACCGACGATAAGGTGGACAACCCCGTTTCGCTTTACGCGGCGACAAAAAAGAGCAACGAGCTTTTGGCGCATTCCTACTCAAAGCTCTACAATATCCCCTCAACAGGGCTTCGCTTCTTTACGGTTTACGGCCCCGCCGGCCGCCCCGATATGGCGTACTTCGGCTTTACAAACAAGCTGTTAAAGGGCGAGACGATAAAAATATTCAATTTCGGCAACTGCAAGCGCGATTTCACCTTTGTAGATGATATCGTCGAGGGCGTTATGCGTGTTATGCAGGGCGCGCCTGAGAAAAAGAACGGCGAGGACGGTCTGCCTTTACCTCCGTACGCGGTGTATAACATCGGCAACAGCAACCCCGAAAACCTGCTCGACTTCGTAGACATTTTGCAGCAGGAGCTGTTAAGAGCCGAGGTTCTGCCCGCCGATTACGATTTTGAGGAGCATAAGGAGCTTGTTCCCATGCAGCCGGGCGACGTGCCCGTAACCTACGCGGATACCTCCGCTCTGGAGCGCGACTACGGTTTTAAGCCGTCTACCTCACTGCGCGAAGGCTTGCGGAAATTCGCGCAGTGGTACAAAGAATTTTATAAGGTATAAGGTGAGAATTATGAAAATAGCGGTAGCGGGAACAGGATATGTCGGCCTTTCGATCGCGGTGCTTTTGGCACAGCACAATACCGTAAAGGCAGTAGATATCATTCCCGAAAAGGTAGAGCTTATTAACAACAGAAAATCGCCCATTCAGGATGAGTATATCGAGAAGTATCTGGCTGAGAAAAAGCTCGATCTGGAAGCGACTCTCGACGCGGAGTACGCATATAAGGACGCGGAATTTGTAGTTATCGCCGCTCCCACAAACTACGACAGCAAGAAAAACTACTTTGACACCTCGGCTGTCGAGGCGGTAATAAAGCTTGTGATGCAGTACAACCCAAACGCCGTCATGGTTATCAAGAGCACTATCCCCGTTGGCTATACAAAGTATATACGCGAGCAAACCGGCAGCAAAAACATCATTTTCAGCCCGGAGTTTCTGCGCGAGAGCAAGGCGCTCTACGATAACCTCTATCCGTCAAGAATCATTGTAGGTACGGATATCGACGACGAAAGACTGGTTGAGGCGGCTCACACCTTTGCCGGGCTTTTGCAGCAGGGAGCGATCAAGGAGAACATCGACACCCTCTTTATGGGCTTTACCGAGGCTGAGGCTGTAAAGCTTTTTGCCAACACCTACCTCGCGCTGCGCGTGTCATACTTCAACGAGCTTGATACTTATGCCGAAATGAAGGGGCTCGATACCCGGCAGATCATCAACGGCGTATGCCTTGATCCGCGAATCGGCACCCATTACAACAACCCATCCTTCGGCTACGGCGGATACTGCCTGCCAAAGGATACCAAGCAGCTCCTTGCAAACTACAGCGACGTTCCTCAGGAAATGATGTCCGCTATCGTGCAGTCAAACCGCACCAGAAAGGACTTTATCGCCGACCGCGTGCTTGAAAAAGCGGGCTACTATGCCGAAAACAGCACCTACAGCGCGGAAAGTGAAAAGGACGTGATCATCGGCGTTTACCGCCTTACAATGAAGTCGAACTCCGACAACTTCCGCCAAAGCTCGATCCAGGGCGTTATGAAGCGCATAAAATCACGCGGCGCCGCCGTCATCGTATATGAGCCTACCCTTGAAAACGGCACGACCTTCTACGGCTCCAAGGTTGTCAACGATCTGGACGAGTTCAAAAAGAAATCAAACGCCATTATCGCCAACCGCTACGACGCCTGCCTTGACGACGTCGCGGACAAGGTTTATACCAGAGATATTTTCAAGAGAGATTAATTACAATGAAAATCGGCAATAATCAATCATCCATAAAAAGGACACCGTACTTTGACAAGCTAAGGATAATAGCAATAATTGCTGTTGTCACCATACATTGCTGCGGAAAAGACACGTTATCGGTCGGTTCGTTTGACTGGAACGTTATCAATGCATATAACTGCCTTGTTCAGTGGGCGGTACCTGTTTTTGTGATGATAAGCGGCGCCTTGTATCTCGGCAGAGATATTTCGTTTCAAAAGCTGTTTAGAAAAAGTATTCTCAGAATCGGTACGGTGTTTCTGTTTTGGTCTGTGCTTTACGCGCTGTGGCGCTGTTTTGTGACGCATGAAAAACACGGAGCAAAAGCAGTTTTGCTGACTGTCATAAAGGGGAACTTCCATATGTGGTTCTTATTTATGATTGCGGGATTATACCTTATTGTTCCTATTCTGAATAAAATAGTTGAGAGTAAAAAAATCGCCGGTTACTTTGTTATTCTTTCATTTTTATTCTCATTTCTGTTTCCTCAGATGATAAATGTTATCGGCTTGAAATCTACTATGCTTTCAAATCTGGCAAATGATTTCATTTCAAAGTTCCATGTGGAATTGGTTCTGGGGTACTCGGGATACTTTGTCCTCGGTTACCTTATAAATCAAACGCTTATCGGCAAAAAGACGGAATACATAATATACGCTTTGGGTTTGTGCTCAACAGCGGCAACGGTATTCGGAACAGTTTGGCTTTCATCGACCAATCGCCCGGCAACTGTCTTTTCAGACGAGCTTACGGTCAATATTTTGCTGACTTCAGCTGCGGTTTTCGTTTTTGCCAAGCAGCATCTAAACAAACCTGTAAAGAATGACAGATCTGCTTCCGCTCTGGTATTTGCGTCAAAATGCACGCTGGGTATTTATATGGTTCACCCTCTGATACTCGACAGCTTGAAAAGATTTGCGGGAATAACTAATCTTACTTTTAATCCGTTGGTGTGCGTGCCGATGCTTGTATTGTCGGTATTTGTATTGTCATTTGCGGTATCAGCTGTTATTAACAGGATCCCGCTTCTCGGGAAATGGATCGTGTGATCTGCTTTGCGTTCAATAATCATTGTTTTGACAGAATGCCAAATAATAAACCGATACGAATCAAGAAGGTGAAGAATGACAGGATTAAAGCATTGGTTTTTTGTACAGCCTATAATTCAAGTTTGTATTGAAACTGTTTTGATGTTCGTACTATGGACGGTCTTAATGCTCATTCTTCGCGGAAAGGCAAGGCGTGTTGCTGCGTGCGTCGGATTTTTGCTCGCTGTCGCGCTCATCATTGCAATGACCGTATGGGGAAGAAGAAGCGGCTCAAGGTGTGAGCTGAGCCTTATTCCGTTAATTACATTCGTCAGGGCGAAAAGCACTCCCGTGCTTTACCGGTCGCTGCTTATGAATGTGATTTTGTTTATGCCGTTCGGCTTAAGCCTTCCGTTTGCGCTGCCCGAAAAAGTAAAGCTGAAGCCGCTAATCGCCATTATCAGCGGATTTGTGCTGTCCGCGGCAGTTGAAGCGACGCAGTATTTCCGAAAATTCGGCGAATGCGAAACGGACGACGTTATTATGAATACGCTCGGCGCCGCGGCGGGAGTTATGTCGTTCGTGATTGTCTGCGCTGTTTTAAAGCGCATAAAGCATAAAAAACAGTAATCAGTGTCAAGCGTGGCTCCAATACTGAAAAAGTATAGTAAAGTGATTCTTTTCGGGGGTATAAATCCTTTAAAATTTAGCTAAAATCGAGATTTTTGTGTTTTATATTGCAGGCTGAATTATTCTGTGATAAAATAAAAGTTGGTAAAAATGTAATCTCAAAGTGTGTTGCTAAAGGAGAAGTGCATATGAAAATACCGTTTTCTCCGCCTGACATAGGCAAGGACGAAATCAAACTTGTTACAGAGGTTTTGGAATCGGGCTGGATCACAACCGGTCCGAAGACCAAGGAGCTTGAAAAGAAAATCGGCGAATACTGCCACACCGGTCAGGCTGTATGCCTTTCGTCACAGACTGCCTGCGCCGAAATGACTTTAAGAGTTCTTCGCGTAGGCCCCGGAGACGAGGTGATCCTGCCCGCATATACATACACCGCTACGGCGTCAATTGTTTATCACGTCGGCGCCACTCCCGTTATGATCGACTGCAAGCCCGGTTCATTTGAGATGGACTACGATAAAATGGAGGCCGCGATCAACGAGCACACCAAGGTGATAATCCCCGTAGACCTCGCGGGCGTTGTGTGCGATTACGACAGGATCTATGAGGCGGTAAGAAGAAAAAGAGATATTTTTCGCCCCAACGGCAAGATCCAGGAGCTTCTCGGAAGAGTTATCGTAATGGCTGACGCTGCTCACGCATTCGGAGCTCAGCGGCACGGTCAGATGTGCGGAGAAATCGCTGACTTCACCAACTTCAGCTTCCACGCTGTTAAGAATATGACTACCGCCGAGGGCGGCGCTACGGTACACAGACTTCGCTCGAGAATCGACGAGGAAAAAATGTACAAGCAGTATATGCTCTGGTCGCTTCACGGTCAGACAAAGGATGCCTTCAGCAAAAATAACGGCGCTTCTTGGGAATACGACGTTGTGGACGCTCAGTACAAGTGCAATATGCCCGACGTTTTGGCGGCTATCGGTCTTGCCCAGTTCAACCGCTACGATGAAATGCTCGACAGGCGCCACGCTCTTATCCGTTACTATAACGAGGAATTCAAGGATCTGGACATTCAGGTTCTCAATCACGCCGATGAGAATCACCGCAGCAGCGGTCACCTTTACTTTGTCCGCTTCAACGGCAAGGATTCCGACTTCCGAAACGATTTTTATAATAAAATGGCAGAAAACGGTGTAATGTGCAACGTTCACTTCAAGCCGCTGCCTCTGCTTACAGCCTATAAAAACAAGGGCTTCGACATCGCGGATTACCCCGAAGCGTATAATATGCATAAAAACCAGCTTACGCTCCCGATGAACTCCGTTATCACCGACGCCGAGGCTGAGTATGTAGTCAAGACCTTCAAAAAGGTTTACGATGAACTTCATTGAACATAAAAATACGGTCTGTACCATCCGGTGCAGGCCGTTTTTGTCGCTGTGTAACAGCTGATTTAATCAAACTGTTCTGTTAGCAGTGTAGTGACAGCCCTTGCGGTTGCCCCTACGAATTTGTTTTAATCTTTAATCAACAGTTATCTGTTGTCGATTTTTTCGGGGTAGAGGTCGTGGTGCGCAAGGCGCTCCCATGCCAGTTTTTCGTATTTTGTTCCCTCTTTGCCGTAGTTGCAGTAGGGGTCGATAGATATTCCGCCGCGTGGCAAAAACTTGCCCCGGACCTCAATGTACTTCGGGTCCATCAGGCGGATCAAGTCCTTCATAATAATGTTCACGCAGTCCTCGTGAAAGTCGCCGTGATTGCGGAAGCTGAAAAGATACAGCTTCAGCGACTTGCTTTCCACCATCAGCTTGTTTGGAATATACGAAATATAGATCGCGGCAAAGTCGGGCTGCCCGGTAATGGGGCAGAGGCTTGTGAACTCAGGGCAGTTGAATTTTACAAAGTAGTCGTTGTCCGGGTGCTTGTTTTCAAAGGCTTCAAGCACATCGGGGTTATAGTCGGAGGAATAGCTTGTGTTTTTGTTGCCCAAAAGGGTAAGGTTTTCGTTCTCTCTCATAGTCAATTCCTTTTTATCAGTGGGTCTGTAACGCCGTTTGCCTCAAAAGCCGCAGCTCTGTCGCGGCAGGTGCCGCAAACTCCGCAGGGCTTGTCAAGCCCCGAATAGCAGCTCCAGGTCAGCTCGTACGGTACTTTGAGCGCAAGCCCGCGTTTAACGACCTGAGCCTTGTTCATTCCTATAAACGGAGCTGTAACGCGAAGCTGATTTCCGCTGCCGAGGTAAATCGCGCTGTTGATGCTGTCGTTAAAATCCTGACTGCAGTCGGGGTAAGCGTTTCCTGCGGCGTCGTCGCTGTGAGCGCCGTAGAAAATCTCCCTGCAGCCGTAAGACAGCGCCACGCTCGCCGCGCAGGACAGGAAAAGTCCGTTCCGGAACGGCACATATGTCGAAACAGGCGCGCCGCCCGTCTTTTTAAGCTGTTCGCCGTAGCTCTCCAAGGGTATATCCTTATCGGAGCTTTGCAGAAGCGAGCAGTCGCTTCCCTCAAAAATCTGCGAGAGGTCGAGCGTTTTAAACATAACGCCGTAGTGCGCCGCTACCGCTTTTGCGGATTCAAGCTCTTTGCTGTGCTTTTGTCCGTAGCTGACGGAAAGGCACATAACTTCATCAGCGCCGTATTTTTCCACGGCTATCGCAAGGCAGGTCGACGAGTCAACGCCGCCGCTGAACAATACCAATGCTTTCATATTTCCTCACTTTTCTGCAATCAAGTCCTGCAGGCTCTTGTCGTCGCGGAACCTGCCGCGGTATGTCGTGGTCACGGTATAAGCCGGGGCGTTGCGTATGCCGCGCGCGGTCATACAGCTGTGGCTGCCTTTTATTACAACGCCGACGTCCCCGGTGCCTGCCGCCTCGCTGATGATCTCGCAAATATCATTTCCGAGCCTTTCCTGCAATTGCAGGCGCTTTGCCGCCATATCGCAGATGCGCGCTATTTTGCTCAGTCCGAGAACCCTGCCGTTGGGGATATATGCAACGTTTACGGTCATGTCGTACATCAGCGCGAGGTGGTGCTCGCAGTAGCTGAACACGGTTATGTCGCGCATAACGACGGCACTGTCGGTATCGCCGCTGTTTTCGGCGGCAAAGGTCTTGCCGAACATCTTTGCAATATCGTGATTTGAGTACGCGGTGCCCTCAAGCACCTCCTCAAGCATCTGGGCGACTCTTGCGGGCGTTTCGCGCAGACCTTCGCGGTCGGGATCCTCGCCGATAGCTTTCAGCAAACCCTGAACATGGTATTCAATAGCTTTTTTATCCATATTACACACCTCTTGCAGCGGGGCTCCAAATAAACTTGTGAAGCTGCAATTGCAGCCGCACTCCGTTCATTTCATGCTCTGTCATGTAGTCAACTATTTCGGAAGGGCGGATCTTGCCGAAAACGGGGCTCAAATAAACATGGCAGCGTCCGCACAGCTTGTAATCCTCAATTATCTCGCGCGCGCGTTCAAGGTCGTCGATCGTTCCCGCAACGAATTTAACGGTGTCGTGCTCACAAAGCAGCTTGAAGTTATCGCGCCTCATCGCGCTTTCCATGTTGCTTGACGGAAGCTTGTAGTCCATCGTAAAGGCAGGTCTTGCGCCCGCGCCTATGTAGCTGTCAAGCGGAAGACTTCCGTTTGTCTCTATCTCAACGCGCAGCCCCATCGAGAGCAGCTTGGTGATGAGCACTTCGATGTCCTCCTGCAATAGCGGCTCGCCGCCCGTCAGCGTAACGTTTTTAACGCGCTTGCTGTCCACCCAGTCGGCGAGGCTGTCAGCGGAAAACTCGATACCTACGGCGCCCTGGCTGTTCGCCCATTTTGTGTCGCAGTAAGAGCAGCCCAGATTGCAGCCCTTAAAGCGGATAAACGCCGCTAACTCGCCTGCGTGGGCGCCCTCGCCGTTAATGCTTACAAAGCGTTCAACAACTGTCAGCATAACTCAGTCCTCCTCATATTCGGCGCAGTTTTCGGGTGTTTCGTAAACCGCGACCTTCTTTATGGGCAAAAATTCTTTAAGAGAATTATAAAAGCATTCCGCAAAGTTCTCCGCGGTGGGGCGGAAGCTTACCTCTTTAAGCGAGAAGCCCTCGCTTTTCAGCGCTTCAACGGTAGAGGGCTTCAGGCTGCCTTTTTCATATATAAGCGTGTGGTCAAAGTCCTTAGCCATAGTGCGCACGGCGCTTTTCAGGTCGGAAAAATCTATCACCATTCCGCGCTTTTCGCCGTTTTCAATAAGCGAACTGCTGCACGCGGTCACTTCGATTTTCCATGTGTGGCCGTGAATGTTGGCGCATTTTCCGTTGTAGCCGCTCAAGAAATGAGCGCTGTCAAACGATGCCGAGGTTTTAAGAAGATACATTTTTTCACCTATCTATAAATAATAAAAAACGCCCGCACCAAAGCGGACGCATTCCGTAATGACGAAAAAAGGCGCAAAAAGCGCTTAGCCCGTAGTTTTGTTTAAAGACAGGATGGTGCAAACGAACTGTCTTAGCGTATTTTATCATATAGTGCAGGATTTGTAAAGAGAAAAAGGTGTTTTTTATTAACCCTAAAGTAACGCGGCAAAGACGACTTGGGTTTATATTGCGATAATGGAAATATGCGCTTTGCTTTATGTAGAATCAACAAAAAATCACTTTTGGTTACAGCAATCTGCACAAAAATGCGACATAAATTATATAAATATTGCTGATTAGTAATTAAAAAAATTTAAATAAAAGTACCCCAAACTATTGAATTTTAGAAAGATATATGATACAATAATTTCTGAAGATAGGCTCGTATGCTTACTTTTTCTTATTTAGAAAAGAATGGAGGACAAAAATGAAAAAATCAATCAAGCATCTTTCAAAGTCGACGCTTGCGGTTGTGCTTTCGCTTTGCATGTTAATTTCATGCGCTGCGGTAGGCATAGTTGCGACCGACGCTGCGAAAGTAACAGAGCAGCAGGCGGTATCCGCCTCTGTTGACAACGGCGCTGCAACAGGCGCGGCGCTTGACGGTGAAACCGCCAAAGCGGCGGACGCGGCCTCTGACAGCGACACAGCCGAAAACATCGGCGCGTCGGACGACGGCGCTGTAGGCGCAGCTGTTGACAGCGACTCGGCTGTCAGCGCAAACCTCGGCTCAACAACCGATTACGGTGTTGCGGGTGACTTTAACAGCTGGAGTACTTCAACCAGATTCAACAGCAGCGGCACATATACGGTTTCACTTACCGCAGGCACCACCTATGAGTTCAAAATTACTTATAACGGCGGCGCCGAATACTACGGAGCGAATACTACCTTCTCGGCAACACAGAGTGAGTATTATTTCAACAAAGCATGGGGTAATGCTAAGGTGAAGGCCTCTGTAACCGGCGATTATGTATTTACACTCAAGCGTGTAGACCAGGGCGACGGCGCGGTCAACGTAGCTATCAAATTCCCGGCTGCGGCTACGTACTACACCATTTCAAAAGCTTCAACAACAAACGGCAGCTTTACTGTAAATAAAACAACCGCGACTGCCGGTACAAATATTGAAGTTACTGCTACTCCCAACCGCGGCTATCAGGTAGACACCGTTACCGCAACGGGAGCCACCGTAAACACCCTGGGCAACAACAAATATTCATTTACAATGCCCTCACAGGCTGTTACGGTTACCGTAACGTTTAAAGCAGCGACCTCTTATATTCTGTATGCTCAGGTATCTTCCGGAACAGGTACCGTTACGCTTACCCTATCGGCGACAGTAGGCGGCACAGCCTACGCGGCGGTAACTACCTCGGGCACAACTCAGGCAAGCATTACAGCGTATAGCGGTGAAACCCTTACGATCACCGCTTCGGCAGGTGCAGGCTATACGCTCAGCTCATTGACCCGCGGCGGTTCAAGTGTTTCCTCGGGCAGCACATGGACTGTTACCGGCGGTACTACTGTAGTTGCATCATTCGGCAAGCAAACATACAGCAACTGGTACACCGCTACGCCCGGCAGCACAACCGCTACGCCCGGCAGCACAACAAGCGGAATGTACACAAAGGTTAAAGCTACATTCTTTGACTATTATACAGACGGCGAGTTCAACAACGGCTGGTATTCCGGTATTCAGAACTGGGAGAGAGGCGAAGCACAGGAACAGTGCACTCCGTACAATAAAGTTAACGAAGCATTAAGACGTTATGCAAGAAATGCGGGCGTTACATATCCTCTCTATTTTGGTAACTTTAACACATGGACCGATATTACAGATGACCAAAACAACCCTGCGGGCTATCATTTCTATAATAAGGTTAACAACTCTAACAATCTGAATAATAATCACAATTCCGTTACAGGTTTGACGGGTAAGAAACTGTCAGCTAACGGCTTGCCCACACACTACAGCTCAGGCGGCACCAATGAAAACGGCGTTGAGATGAAGCAGTTTGACAAAAACTGGCTTTCCAACAGCAGCAGTAATCAAATCGGTACACTTGCAAGTATCGTTGACTCTCCTTTCCCGGTTAAGAGCACTAATGTATCTTATGGCTCAGGAAGCCACACGTATTATTCGTTTGATAGTGAAAGCGATAACCTGTGGTTTAGCAACTTGCGCGGAAACTATGACAACACAACTGCTTATTTAGATATGTCCGATACAACCGGCGCATGTACTTGGTATGCTTATCTTTGGAACAGCAGCAACGCATCACAGCCCAAATGGGTAAAGGCTGTTCCCTCAGGTACTACAAATCAGTATACGTTTACAAATCCCAATCCTTCCACATATAACAAGGTAATCTTCCTCCGTACAAACGGAACTACAGGCTGGGAAAGCAATATTTTAAACAAAACAGAAGACCTTGATTGGCCTTCAGGCGCGGATAATAAGCTTCTCTATAAAACTACCAGCTGGGTTTCAGGAGCAAGCGGAAAAGACGTTGTTTCAATTAACGGCGGCTGGCAGGCATACAGCGGCGCTGTTGCTAATCAGAGCAGCCCCACTGTAGAATACAGCACAAATGCATCCGACGCGGTTTACTGCCCGAACTACGGCAGAAGAGGATTCTTCCCGTTTGACCACAGTCACGCCGGCACAAGCAGCGCAAACAACCGTGCATGGGATCTCGGCTTCGGTGTTGCGCTGGAGATCAAGTTTACTCTCGGACCCAACGGTAAAACATCAGACGGCGCACCTCAGATTTTTGAATACTCCGGTGACGATGACTTGTGGGTATTTGTAGATGATAATCTTATTCTTGATCTTGGCGGCGACCACTTCATGAGTACAGGTAAAATAGACTTTTCTACCGGAACCGTAACAGCAACAAAGACTCAGAAGGCTCCTAACTCAAGCGCTACACGTAACACAAACTTCAGCATTGATTACTCCAAGCCCCATACAATGAAGATTTTCTACATGGAGCGCGGTATGTTTGACTCCAACCTTATGTTTGGTTTCAGCATGTATCCCTATGACGATACATATGAAGTAGAGAACATTGTTGATGCTGCCGATGTTAACCCCGGTCTTAAGAGTATCTTTACAACCGATGAAACTTTTACCTTCACAAATACATCAGGAGATGGAAAGGGCAAAGGCTTAGCTTATACACAGTATAAAACATCTACAGGCACAAAGCTCGGCACAGGTACAACAAACGCTACAACCGGTAATTTCACTCTGAAAGATGATCAGTACGACGAGTTTACCAAGAAGTTCACTGTCGGTCAAAATCTGAAAACCGTTGAGACTATAAGCAGTCCTTTCACATACGATACATCGTATACAGTTGTAGATGTTCAGAATAATAACAAAGTAATCAAAGCAGGAAACGGTACAGATACAGGTAACTTCAACTACCTGACTACTAAAGAGAATGCGGATCCTGAGCTTGATATAACTCATATCCGTACAACATTTGTTAATACTGTACAAACAACATCGTTTATGCTGACAAAGGATCTTATCGACTATGATGATACAAGCATCGAGTTCCCGTATACCCTTGTCATGTATAGCGATGATCCTAACGATCCTTACGACCTTAGCGGTCTGACGTACAAAACCAGCCTTGACGGTTACAGTGAAGATCATACTTATTCGGGCGGTATCGGTACAATCCATGAGGATGAATTTATCCTCTTTGAGGGTATCCCGGTAGGCACACATGTAATGGTATATGAGCCGACTGTTGGTGATGATTATACTCCTAATATCGAAGGCAAAGCAAATTGCTTCATGGATTATGACATCAACCACTCTAACGATGCCAACACTGCTACCTTTACAAAGTTCCCGACTGATTCTTCCAGAAACCTGATCGCAAACGTAACTCTTAACTCGTTTGATATCATTACAATGTCCGACGAGCTTAAGACCTATTGCGCGGAGTATCAGCTCCCAACCAGACTTTACGGTGAAAAGCTCTATAAGCTGCCGGAGGGTAAGCTTACTCCCGCTATGGTTGACGCAGGCTACGCGTCAATTGATAACAACAACCATACCGTTTCTCTTACCCAGGCGTTTGTATCCGCACATATTCCTTATGAAACGATCTTCATGAAGAGCGTCAATTGGAACGCTAGTAATGCACGGTTCGAGCTCAACAGTCATGACTGTAACGCTTACGCTTATCTGGCGGCTACCTCGGGCAACAAAAAGCTGACAGTTAAGATCGATACCGACGGCGACAATATATATGATACAACAATTTCCGACTTGGATTGCGGTGAACCCGTTCTGAAGAGCAAGGATCCCGTTGAATATGTTTCGGGTACAAAGGTCGGCGACACACCGAGCTACTGGCAAATCACGGATACTAAGGGTAACTTTGTAACAAACTGCTATTCTGTTGACTTCTACTATGTTGCTTATGACAATTACTTCGTAAAAGCAATTTACGGTCAAGGTAAGGGCAAGGATCTGTATGATAAATTCATCAGCTCTGATATAAATGATCTCGGTGTCACCCGCAGCCATTGGAACGATACTACAACCGGCGAAGACGATCTTGACACATACACTGACTACGGCAAGACAAAGACATATAATTTCTACCATGCTGACACAGAGTATGACAGACTTTACCTTGATATGTCAATTGCGTTCAACGCAAAAGGTAAGCTGATCAAGGAATATAGTCAAAATGAAATCAAAGTCGGTTATGAGATTCTTGTTCTTAATGATAACGGCACAATTAAATCGACTTATAAGGACGTTGTAATCAAAAATACAGACTTGGATAACAAAAACCGCATTCATGTATATTACGGCTTTAAGAACACTGAGGCAAACCGTGCTCTCAAACTTGGAATCCAATCATATGTTATTCTTGACAACGGTTCTAAGCACTATTCCGATATTATTATGCCGTTTGAGCTGAATACAGAAGGTTCTAAGTAATTTCACGGGATATAAGTTATATACTGTGATAAGGAGGTAAACATGAAAAAAGAATATTTTGAACCCGAATTCAAAACAAGAATTCTTTTTACCGAGCTTATGTCAGATCCAACTGTAGGACTGAGTGAGCCCGAATACGATAAGCATGACGGTAAAGACGACGATGATGATGGTAACATCGGCGGCGGAAACTAAAAAACTATAATCCTAAGCGGCGTTGTTTGAAAAAACAACGCCGCTACAATAATAAAACAGGAGAATATAATGAAAAAACCGTTAAAAAGAATTTTATCGGCATTTGCTGCGCTTACAATTGCGCTGACTTTTACATTACATGCTTTTGCTGACACATATTATACTTACGGCGGGTACACATACACAAAGGCCGACGGAAATAACATTATAATTTTCGCCGTAGACGCCGACGACTATTCAAAAGTCAGCTTTCCAAATAATATTGCTGATAACCTGGTTTATGCTGTCGGCGATTTCGCATTCAGCGGCGATGAAAAGCTTACTGAAGTTTCATGTGAAAACGCGACACACATGACTGAGATCTTAGCATTCTCTTTTGAGAATTGTAATAATCTTACCTCATTTAAACTTTCGCCCTCCGTTCAGTATCTCGGAATAGGAGCGTTTGACAGCTGTACTGCTCTTACCTCATTCGATTGGGCAGACTGTCAGGTAGATGAAATCCTTACACAAACATTTTATAAGTGCACTTCGCTTGAGTATATGGAACTGCCCGACAGTGTAACTGAAATCTACCCTCATGCCTTCGCAGGCTGCACATCGCTTAAAGAAATTACAATCGGTAGAAACGTAACCGAAATTTCGGATACCGCGTTTAAGGACGATGATCAGCTTACTATTGCGTGCTTTGAGGACTCCTACGCTCACCAATATGCCGTTGAGCATAATATTCCCGTCAGGTTCCTTCATGATATCAAGCTCGGCGACGCGAACGGCGACGGCTCTGTAAACATCAACGACGTAACGGCAATCCAAGCCCATAAAGCGGAGATGTCTTTTCTCACAGACCTTCAGCAGCTTGCCGCCGACGTCAACTACGACGGCAAGGTCGATATCGCGGACGCAACCTTACTTCAAAGCTTTTTGGCTGAATTTGAGGTCGATTATGCCGTAAACACAACAGTAACCCGATAAAACAAACAGCGGCAGCTCCTTTTCAACAAGGGGCTGCCGTTGTGCGCTCATGTTCTTTTTTTGATTATGGCAAGTTTTTTTACCGCCTTATCACGAAAGGCGGTATATTTTTTTTCGGGAACCGGCAGCTCGGTACCGTCTGAAAGCAAAACCCGAAAGCGGCGGATATTGGTGATGTAAGCCGGGTTTACAAGGTAGCTTTGATGGCAGCGCATGAACAGCTTACCGTATTGTTTTTCAAGCTTTGTAATGCTTGACATAACCTCAAGTTCACCTTCGGTTGTGATAACGATACTGTGCTTTGCTCCGTGAGCCGCTTCGATTCGTATGATGGTATCGGCGAGTATAAAATAATCCGATCTGTCCATGCCGTGAAAATGTATACGCTTTCCGTGCAGCGGTTCGCTTTTGCAGTTATGCCAGATCTCGTGAAAATTGTTGAGGTAGATCACATCGTCGTCATGCTTTTCGTGAGGATTTGAAATATGACACACCAAAATGCGCGGTTCCTTTGTTTTGCTGCCGCTTTGATCTTCAATATTTCGCTCGCACCATGTCAGAAGAATGCGTTGGCTGAGCGTAATATCCTCGCTGTCGGGATAATGCGTCGTAACGTGAAAGCTCATCATAACATTGCAGAACGATGGGTGAGAGGAGATGTGTGTGACTTCCATATTTCCCAAAGAGAATCTTAACTCATGTTCCTCGGCGTTCCATGCCTTTATCATTGTTTCTCTGCCGCGTAGAAACTGTCCCTCGGCGGGACCGTACCAAAGGGCGTCGTCGTCCATATGATTCAAAAACGGCATGTAATTGTTGTCGTAGTATTTTATGATCAGCTCAGCCGATAGATCCGCTAACATTTGTTGGTTCATAGCCTGCTCCTTGCGCGGTTTTTTATTATTATATCAATGCCGTGCCCGGAAATCAAGCAGTTTATATTCTATGAACAAAAAAGATCGGCTCTTCTCAAAGCGAGATAAGAGTCGATCCCTTGTTTTGAAATTAAAGAATCTTATTAAGTCATATTGGCAAGGTTCTCCATTGTGCCGATGAAAAGCGGCGTGTTTGTGCCTTTATGATAAATGACATAGACAAACGGTCTGTCAAACGTCAAATAATAAGGAATTGGCGGATCCAAAAGGCTTGTGGCCTCCATAGTTATAGCCGTTGCGGCGGCCGCACGTGTGCCTCGTTCGTTTAATTCGATAAAGGTTTTGTGAATTGCACTGCCGATATAGGTTTTTGATGAACACATATTTGAGAAATCGGCTTTTCCGGGATCAAAGGCATCCTTAATTCCCATATCTTGAAGTGTGGAATTGAGCGATGTGCCGTACTCCAGCTTGAATTTCGGAAGGCTGACAGACAAGTATTTATTGCTCACGCCTGAGAGCATCGACTGCAGCTTTTCGCCCGAAAGGCTTGCCAGATAATCATTCAGCTTTACGCCTTTCTTAGGCATAATTGCGGCAAACGCAAATTCTCCTCCGAAGTAATCCTTTACAAAGCCTTCGGCTCCGTCATTGTCGGAAAGGTAGTTGTATTCCTCATGCTTCATAAATTCGGCAGTGTCGGTTGTGCCGTTATCGCGGGTGAAGCTTGCTTTGAAGTTGTTGTTTTTATCATATTGTTCTTCCCAATCCGCGTCAAAGCAAACCGCGTTTACAAGGCACATCAGCGTTTCAGGGCTGATACTGTCATCTTCAAACAGTTTTTTTATCATGCCGTCGGTCTTTTGATCGACCCATTTGTTGATTTCTCCAACCGTGCTGCTGTCAAACGCCGAGGGCTTGATGTCCGCGCCGTAAACGTCGGAAGCGGTTGTCAGGAATTGTTCCTTAACGGGAACTGTGCCATCACTGTCCTTGTACCATACGGAATTGGCTATGGAGAGCTTTCTGGAAATATATTCCGGTTCTCCGAAACAATTTGTTAAAACTTCTTCATCGGGGTTCGCAGCGACGTTTTCAGTGTAGTTTTTAAAATACTCGTTGAGCGCTCCGATCGGAAGCCCCAGCGCCTTTTCCATCTGACTGAGCGTTTCGCCGTCGGCTCCGTTTGCCGCAACAGCGAGCGCGTACATGATCGAAACGGGGGAAATCAGGGTGTTTGAGTCGTCGTTAACGCTTTTGCTCAGCAGCGTCATTCCGAAATCGGCAACAGCGGCGTTGCCCTTAGCCTGTATCTGCTCGGGAGTGAGCGGCTCGGTCGGATCCGGCTCGTCGATAGTTTCGGGAAGCATCTCCGCAGCTATCATCTGAATGTGAGTCGCGTCGTTGATATTGATTATTCCGTTGCCGTCAGCGTCGGCCGCAGCCTTCTGCTCTTTGGTGGGAACGATCATATCGGCGCAGATTTGCTGTACTATAGTAGCGTCGGCAACATTTGTAGTCTTGTCAAAGTTAACGTCGCCGATGAGTTTCTCCTTTGCTCCGGTCGTTAGTGCCGAAGCCGAGGAGAGTGTGATTACTACCGCAAGTATCGCGGCAAGTGCCTTTTTCAAAACTTCCATCTCCTTTGTGATGATATTATATTAGCATCAAGTGATACAAATTGCAATACTATATAATTGATTTTCTCGCCGCGGCAATGCCTATGCCCGCAACTGCCGCAACCGCAAGCGCGATGATAATAGCCGGGGCAGGGTTGTCGCCTTTAGATGCTGTTCCGCTGCCGCCCGAGTTGCTGCCGGCTGAGGCAAGGTCGGGGGTGCTGTCAGGGGTGGCGCGGTCGAGCGCAGCTTCTGTTGTAGCGGGAACGGTTGTTGCCTGAACCGTTGTATCCGCCTCGGCGGCAGTCGTTACAACAGCCTGTGCAGCCGCCTGTGAAGCTGCTTGTATCGGCTGTGGTGTATTTTTGCCGGGATCGGGCTCAGGTTCAGGCTCGGCATAGCGGTCAAAATACATTACTTCGTTTATTTCATCAAGAATAGCGTCATTGATCATTCCGCTTTCGTACGCGTCATCAAATTCGGTGAAAACGCCGTTTTGATACAGCTTAACGCTTCTGCCGTCGCCGTGGTGGTAAACGTATTTTCCAAGGGGCACAATAGCACACAAACAGTTGTATTCTTTTATTGTATTATCCTTAACATATACAAGTTTCATTCCGTTGCTCAGAACTTTGAAGCAGAGCACGGTGTACTGATCGGGTTCGCCAACGTTGCGGTCGAACTGCGCAATATAATCATTGGCGATTATGAGCTTTTCTTCATCTGTAAGCTCGATCGTTTCGTTCGGATAATCTTCGAATGGCCTTTCCGTATAAATTATATCGCTTTTGACTTGAGAGTCGGTATTGCTGAAGGCCTTTGGCGGGGTATAAGAACTTGCACTGTATTCTTCCGCATAAGCGGGAATGCAGGCGGAAAATACCAGAATCGCCAAAATAAATGTAATCGAAAAAAATTTTTTCACTTTATTGTTCCTTTCATTAAATGCTGATTGTAATTGAGTTGTCAGAATACAGCGGCTTTGTCAGCGTTTCGACGGCTGTTTTTGAGCCGTTGTCATTGAGTGCGTAAATGCGGATCGTATAGTCCGCAGAGGGGGTGTACGCTTCATCGTAAAAAAGATTGAAGGTCGCTGATCTTTTGCCGTCCTCCGTCTGCTTCGGGGCAAGGATCACCCTGCCGTCGATTTTTCTCGAGCCGTTATTATAGCAGCCCGAAAATTCAATATAAATGGTATCGCAGTCATAAAACAGGCTGTCGGAGAGTACCTCGACCGTGATATTACCCGTAAACAGCTCGTCTTTTGTAAGCATCGGCTCTTGAGGGATTTCAGCCGAATCGGAACGGCTGTTCGGTCTGTCTAAGCTCAGGTCAACCTCCCATTTGCTGTCTATATGGTACACGGATTGGCCTTCCGGGATGTCGTGGGCATGAGGTTCTCCGTAATCATGGCGTCCGGTTCCTGTAGGATCGGTCTGAACGGTTGACGGAACAGTAGTCTTTTCCGTTGAGGGTACTGTTCCTGTTGTTGAAGCAGGCGCGTCGGTTGATTTGGTCGCTTCTGTAGAGTCGGTTGTTTCGGGCTTTGCTGCGGGTTCTGTTCCTGCCGTTGAAGCAGGTGTGTCGTCAGCTTTTGCTGTTTCTGTCGGCGCGGCAGTTGTGCCGGCTGCGGCAGGCAGACTGTCGCCGCTTTTGAAGGGCTTTAGAATAAACAGAGAGGCTGCGCCCACCAAAACGATGCTCGCCGCTGTTCCCCATACATAAGGACGAAGCAGCAAAGGCTTTTTCTTTGGTTTTGCGTTGATAGCTTTTTCGATCCATTCCTCAGGTACTTCAAAATTTTCGAGGCTGTTGAAATTCACTTTTTTCATTCTGCTTCACCTCCGTAAACAGATTTTAGCATTTCGCGTCCGCGCTTGAGCATTACCTTAACGGTGTTTGTTTTCCTGCCGAGAATCTCGGCAATCTCCCTGACCTGATAACGCTCGCAGTAGTGCAGATAAAGTATTTCCCGATAATCGGGCTTGACTTTCATAAGCGCCCATGAAATATCGTAGGCGTCGTCGCTGCGGTATGACGGCTCATCGGGAACCGAATCAAGCGAGATCGTTCGCCGGTTCTTTTTGATATAGTCATAGCAGCTGTGGATCGCCGCCCTTATCAGCCAGTGCTTCAAATGCTCCTCGTCTTTAAATGAGGGCGTTTTGGTAAGCAGCTTAACAAAGGTGTCCTGAAAGCAATCCTCGGCGTCGGCCTGATTTTTAAGGCGCATAACACAGACATTCGCGACTGTCTGCGCGTATTTTCGCACTACATCCTCGTAGCGCAATCCCGCAAATAATACCGCCACTTTTTTACCTCCTCTACTAATAAAACGACTCAACCGCAAAAAAGGTTACAATAAAAATGAAAAAATTTTCGATTTTTCAAATTCTATTTTATTTCATTTATATATGCTTGTCAATCACTATAGTGAAAAGCAATTAGACTGCAAAAAATAAAAGCCCGATATAATCGGACTTTTAAAAATGTCAAGACTGAGTAAAAAAGATGTGTTCTGCGAAAAATCCGGATAGAACCGAACTTGCACAATTATCATTGATCCAATTGGGCAAGATACTTCTCTAATACAATTTCTAACTTTTTGAAATCACAGCAGCGTTTCACAAGATTTCTGTTGCTTTCGGGATATTGGACAACTATTTCGTAAAGGCGATTTGCTCTCTTAACGATTTTGTCCTGATGATGCTGACAGAAAGAAAGCTGGTTTTTCATAAGCTCTTTATACGAAATCGTTTTAGGACTGTCATTCGGTCTGATTTTCAAATCAACCGGCGTCAATAAACAATCTTCGATAGGCAGCATATTATTGATATTGAGCACGCCGATCAGCTTTTTTGATCCTGAATCCATGATTCTCAAAAAATCAACGCCGTTCTTTTTGTTCTCAAACTTCTTTTTCGGCGACGAAAGCGGGATACAATACTTTCTGCCGTTTACCAACACGATGATCCCGACAAAGGGACGAATCGCTTTTCCGCTCTGCGGTAAAACCGACATAACGTTATCATCCGTTTTTGCCAGATTTCTGACGTACTTCATATCAATCGTGTATAATCTCAGTCTCGGCTCATTCAAAAAACTCACCTCAATATGCATAAAAGAGGACTGAAAACAGCCCTCTTTTACTCTTAAAGTTTCCACTTATACGGTAGGACTCACCTCTTGTAGCACTTCCACTTATACGGTAGGACTCACCTCTTGTAGCGCTTCCACTTATACGGTAGGACTCACCACTGTTTACGGAAGCCTTCGCTTCCATACGATGATAAGAAACATCTTATCTTCAATATTATTATACTGCAACTTAACTTTTATGTCAAGCGCAAAAAAGAAAACCGCCGATGTTCATCGACAGTTTTCGACAAATTGGTGCGCCTGACAGGACTTGAACCTGCACCCTCGCGGACCAGAACCTAAATCTGGCGTGTCTGCCAGTTCCACCACAGGCGCTTTTCTTTTAACTATTATACTAAATCTCAAAAAGTTTGTCAATCCTAATCGACTTCTTGAAAAAGCGGCTCCCTTTTCAGAGAGCCGCCGGATTTTATCAGTCAAGTGAGTTCTTCTGTTTTGCGGGAACCTGCTTTTCGTAGCACGCGAACGCGTCCTCAACAAGCTTTTTGTCGGGCTTGGGAGTCAGCAGGCTGACAACGGGAACGATAATAAGCCCTGCTATCATAGCCAGCGCGCCGCAGTTGATGGGCGATTGCAGGAAGGTGGGGAATATACTTCTTGCAAACAGGTTGAGCAGCATAATGCCCGCGCCGAAGATAAAGCTTACCCAGCAGGCGAGCTTTGTGGTCTTTTTCCAGTACAGACCGTAGAGGAACGGAGCGAGGAACGCGCCCGCGAGAGCGCCCCACGAAACGCCCATGAGCTGAGCGATAAACTTAACGCTTTCGTTTTTGCTGTTGACCTGATAAATAGCGATAAACGCCGAAATAGCGATGAATACAACAACAAAAATGCGGATGATAAGAACCTGCTTTTTCTCGTTCATCTTCTTGATAACGGTGCCCTTAAGCAGGTCGATTGTCAGGGTAGAGGACGAAGCGATAACCAGCGAGGAGAGCGTTGACATCGAAGCCGAAAGCACAAGGATAACAACGATCGCCATAAGAATAGCGGGCAGATGTGAGTTGTCGAGCATGTTCGGGATGATAGAGTCAAACACAACGCCGCCCTTGGCGTCGGTTTCCACAAACTCGCCGAACAGTCTGCCGAAGCCGCCGAGGAAGTAGCAGCCGCCGGCTACGATAACCGCGAACGCTGTTGAAATAACCATGCCCTTGCGGATGTCGCGCTCATGCTTGATAGCGTAGAACTTCTGAACCATCTGCGGCAAGCCCCATGTTCCGAGCGACGTCAGAATAACGACGCCCAGCAAATTCAATGGATCGGGGCCGAAGAACGAATTGAACGCGCCCGGCGCTGAGGATACCAAAGGATCCTCAACCTTTGCAAGTCCGTTCAGCGCCTCCATAAAGCCGCCCTGATTCATAAGTACAGCCGCGATAACCGCGACGATACCGAAAATCATAATGATTCCCTGAATAAAGTCGTTTATAGCCGTAGCCATGTAGCCGCCCGCTATAACGTAAATGCCCGTGAGCACGCTCATTGCGATAATGCACCAAACATAGTCGATGTTGAACGCCTTGCTGAACAGACGCGAAAGTCCGTTGTACAGCGAAGCGGTGTAGGGGATAAGGAAGATAAAGGTGATCACCGACGCGCCGATTTTCAGCCCGTTGCTGTTGAAGCGCTTGCCGAAAAACTCGGGCATTGTAGCCGAATTAAGGTGTTGAGTCATAATGCGCGTGCGTCTGCCCAGGATCGCCCATGCCAAAAACGAGCCGATAAGCGCGTTGCCTATGCCTATCCAGGTTGAAGCGATACCGAACTTCCAGCCGAACTGTCCCGCGTAGCCTATAAAGATTACCGCGGAAAAGTACGATGTGCCGTAAGCGAACGCCGTCAGCCAAGGGCCGACGCTTCTGCCGCCCAGTACAAAGCCGTTTACGTCGGTGGCGTTCTTGCGGCAGTAGATACCTACGCCTATCATAATGCCGAAGAACAGTACCAGCATTGCGATTTTAATCACAAAGTCAAAATTCATTTTGTTCTGCCTCCAATAAATTGAATAATATTAAACTGCTTATTTCAAGCCGTTAACATCAATTTCGTTCTGCTGCGCCACAACGCTTTCGCCGCAGTATTTTTTGCGCAGCACGGGCTTTTCGATTTTGCCCGTCGGGTTTCTGGGAACGTCCGCAAAGATGACCTTTCTGGGGCGCTTATAGCGCGGAAGCTCCATGCAGAAGTTGTTTACTTCCTCCTCGGTCATGCTGCGGCCGGGCTTGAGCTCGATAATAGCGGCAGCTATCTCGCCGAGGCGCTGGTCGGGAAGACCTATGACCGCCACGTCCTTTACAGCGTCGTTAGAGCGCAGGAAGTCCTCGATCTGAACGGGATAAATATTCTCGCCGCCCGAGATAATAACGTCCTTTTTGCGGTCTACAAGGTAAATAAAGCCGTCGCTGTCGCGTTCAGCCATATCGCCCGTGTACAGCCAGCCCTCGCTGTCCATAACTTCCTCGGTAGCCTTGGCGTCGCGGTAGTAGCACTTCATAACGCCGGGGCCTTTTACGGCAAGCTCGCCTACGCCGCCGGTAACCTCGTTTCGGTTTTCGTCAACGATCTTTACCTCCCAGCCGTAACCGGGAATGCCGATAGCGCCAACCTTGTGGATATTGCCCATGCCGAGGTGAACGCAGCCGGGGCCTATGGACTCACTCAAACCGTAGTTGGTGTCGTACTCGTGATTGGGGAAGACAGCCTTCCAGCGCTTGATAAGCGTGGGAGGAACGGGCTGAGCGCCGATATGCATCAAGCGCCAGCGGCTCAAATCAAAGTTGTTAAGGTCAATCTGACCGCTGTCAACAGCGTCGAGAATATCCTGAGCCCACGGAACAAGAAGCCATACAATAGAGCAGCGCTCCTCACTTACCGTGCGGATTATCCATTCGGGGCTTACGCCGCGAAGCAGAACAGCCTTGCTGCCTGAGTACAGGCTGCCGAACCAGTGCATTTTAGCGCCTGTGTGGTACAGCGGAGGAATGCAGAGAAATACGTCGTCGCGCGTCTGTCCGTGGTGGGCGTGCTCGACCTTTGCGGAATGCATAAGCGCGCGGTGAGCGTGCAAAATAGCCTTCGGAAAGCCCGTTGTGCCAGACGAAAAGTAAATAGCGCCGTTGTCGTCGTCGGTGATATAAACGCTTGGCGCCTGAGATGAGCAGTAGCCGATAAGCTTTTCGTAGCTGTCGGCAAAGCTGGGGCACTCGTCGCCAACATAGAAGCAGTTTTTGACCTTTGTAAGCTGAGGCAGTATCTCCTCAACTCTGCCGATAAACTCGGGGCCGAACACAAGCGCGTCGGAATCCGCCTTGTTTACGCAGTAGGCTATTTCTTCGGCGGTGTAGCGGAAGTTCAGCGGAACGGCAATAGCGCCCGCCTTAAGAATACCGAAGTAGATGGGCAGCCAGTCAAGGCAGTTCATCAAAAGAATAGCTACCTTGTCGCCCTTTTTGATTCCGCGTGTAAGCAGAAGGTTTGCAAAGCGGTTGGCTTTTACGTCAAACTCGCCCCAGGTAAGCTGCTTGCGGAACGCGCCGCCGCGGTTTGACTCGATCAGCGAATACTCACGCCATGTGACGTGAGGAACATTTTTGACCTCGGGGTTGATCTCTACCAGCGCGACGTCGTCCTTAAAATATGTCGCGTTTCTGGTAAGAAGCTCAGTGATAGGCATAACACTTTCTCCTTAATTCTTGATTTATAATTCTCACAAAAATTCGCCCCGACATTATTTGTTCGGGGCACTTGTTTCATTTAATAATATCTCACGAAAAACAGAATTTGTCAAGTATAACCATAGTTTGTAATAATTATTTGTAAAACATGCACAACAGAAGGCTGCTTTTTTGGTATAAATCGCTACGCTTTAAAGCGCCTATGCTTTAAACCGCTAAAGCATGTGACCGATATTTTTTAACATTACGCAACAAAACCCTTTCTCCGGCATAGAATGTCTGAAGAAAGGGGACTTTTTATGATAAACAATTTTGAAAACCGCGTAACGGGCGATTCGCCCTTCAAGCCCGAATTTGAAAGCTACATCAACAGCCATCCCGGGCGAGGCTCGCTGAAGGTTCAGGTCAGCGCGGCAAACCAGAGCTTTCCCGTCAAGAATGTGTTTGTGGACGTTGCGGTAGTGGACAACGGGATCCGCTACAGCCTGTATCACGACGTCACCGATGAATCGGGGATCGTAAATGAGATCGTGCTGCCGTCGTGCCTCGGGAGCGACAACAACAGCCCCGAAACGGCGGGCAAGAGTGACGTGACATATCTTATCTCGATTTTTCACCCCGATTTCCGTGAAATAATCGATTTCCCCGTCACTATCCAGGACAGGATCGAAACTATCCTTCCCGTGGCTTTGGAGCCCTTAAACGGCGGCAGGGAGGGCTGAGCATGGCTGCAACACCCGTTATCCCTCAGACAATAACCGTTCACCTCGGCAGACCTAACACGCCCGCGCCGAACGTCACGGTTCCGTTTACCGACTATATAAAAAACGTCGCCTCAAACGAGATATATCCCACATGGCCCGAAAGCGCAATAAGGGCAAACGTGCTCGCGCAGATAACCTTCGCGCTCAACCGCGTTTATACCGAGTTTTACCGAAGCCGCGGCTACGACTTTGACATCACCGACAATACCTCTATCGACCAGAATTACGTCTACGGAGGCGAGGTCTACGACAACATCAGCCAAATCGTCGATGAAACCTTTAATAATTACATCGTGCGCACAGGCAGCGTAGAGCCGCTTTACGCTCAGTTCTGCGACGGCTACAACACCTTTTGCAACGGTCTGCTTCAATGGGGAACGGTAACTCTGGCAAATCAGGGCTACACGCCTGTTGATATTCTGCGCTACTATTACGGCGACAATATCTCGATTGTATATAACGCGGAGGTCGGCGGCAATACCGAATCGTACCCGGGAGTTGCGTTAAGGCGCGGCTCGTTCGGCGACGATGTGCTGACGATAAAGCGCGAGCTCAACCGCATCGGCAAAAATTATCCCGCTATTCCCAAGGTGAACGGCAATACGGGAGTTTACGACCTTGAAACAGAGAATGCGGTAAAAGTGTTTCAGCAGATTTTCAACCTTGACGCCGACGGAGTTGTTGGAAAAGCGACATGGTATAAAATCAAGCAGGTTTTTGCCGGAGTAAAGCGGCTCAGCGAGATCACAAGCGAGGGGCTGACGCTCTCAGAGGTCGAAAAGCGTTATACGCGAGAGATGAGCATAGGCGACAGAGGCGTCGACGTTGAGGCGCTTCAATACTATCTGGCATTTCTGGGATACTTTTATCCCGAGCTGCCGCCAATTCCGATAACGGGCTACTTCGGCGAGCTTACCCGCGACGCTGTGTTTACATTTCAAAACAACTTTGGCCTCCCGGTAACGGGCGTGGTGGACGCAAACGTTTTCTTTGAAATCGAGCGCGCCTACAGGGACGCCGTAAGCGATCTTCCGCCCGATTACCAAAGCGCTATCGGCGAGCCGTATCCCGGGCGCTTCATAATCGAGGGCGACAGGGGAGAGAGCGTGCGCATAATCCAGCGCTACCTCAACGTTGTGGCTCAGGGCAACCCGTCTATCCCGACGATAGCGGTAGACGGGATCTTCGGACCTCGCACCAAGGCGGCGGTGACCGCGTTCCAGCGCTCTCTCGGAATCGAGCAAAACGGCGCGGTAGGCCCCGCCGAATGGGCTGAGCTTGTAATAAGAGGAAATAATCTTTAAGTTAGTTTGGAGTGTGGAG
>ONMK01000144.1 GCA_900318905.1 uncultured Eubacteriales bacterium
ATCTTTTCAAATACAGGTCCGAGGCAATTATTCCAGGCGTCTTGTACCAAACCGGAAATGAAATTCCAGACCGGCATTATCCATTCATTCCAGAGGTTCATAATTGTGGTACCGACATTTAAAAGCGCGTCGCATACATTTTGAAATATTTCCGCGCCGCCCTCGCTGTTCCACCAGTCGGAAAGCGTAGTACCTATATCACTGAATACCTGTCCGACCGTGTCAAACGTATCCGCAGCCATCACTTGAAGATTGTCAAAAAACTCCCCGATTTCTTCTCCGTCGTTTTCGATCCATTGGGTAAGAGATTCCGTTGCTCTTGCGAACGCCCCCGAAACGACTGTTCCGACGCCGCCGGCAAAATCAGTCAACCCACTGAGGAGATTTTTTATAGAGTTTTCCATACGAGGGCGCATACGGTCAATGCTGTCACCTGCAACATTGCCGAGCTTGCCGAAGAACGTTCCGATGTTGTCAAACCCTTTTGAAAAATTATCGCCTATGTTTGAAATGAAATTTTGAATCTTCTCTTTATCCTGAGACAGCCATTTTGCAATGCCGCCGCTGACGGTCTGAATTGACTTTCCACCGACTTTTATAAAAGCGCCGATCGCGGAGCCGAGAGCCCCGAAGGCGGATTTTCCTACCTGCTGCACCTTTTCAAACGCTGTTTTTGCAATGGGCTGCAAATCATTGAATATCGACCGGCAGTTTTCTCCGATTTCACTCCAATTTACATCATTAATTCCCTCTTGTACTTTGTCGACAAAGTTTTTAAAGCCGCTTTTTTCATACAGGTTAGCAAAAATGCTTTTCATGCCGCCGAGCATGTTTGAAGCCGCCTGCTTTCCCGACGCCTGAGTAACACCGGCTCCTGCAGGGCTTGACGCGGCTGACGAACCGCCCGAAGAATCGCCCGCGGCTTCGGCTTTATTCTGTGAAAGAATATTAAGTTTATCAAACGAGGCAACGCCGTTTTTGGCGGCTTCGCTCGTCTTTTTCGTTTCCTTTGTCAGCTCTTTCTGATTGTCCGCGCTTTCGCTTATCGCCGCGGCGGTTGTTTGAGTAGACGCGGCAACGGATTCCACGGGCCCTTCATCGGCGCCGCCCCATCCGAACAGCTCCGACAGCGCGTCGGTGGCGATTTTGGCGTACTCCGACAAAGTTTGAATAGCTGAGGTGATTTGCTGTATAACAAAAACAGCCCCCTGCAGGATCGGTTTACCGACAACTGCAAGAAGCTGATTCCAACTTTCTTTTAAATTTCCGAGGACATTCTCCCAGCCGTTACTTTCACGCGCAGCCTGTCCCATAGCTCCCGAAAGCGCATTGGCGTCCTTCACCATCTGCAGGAGAGTAAGCTGCTTTTGCGCCTCGGACAAGTCCTTGAACGACTTGCCGTAAAGCTTATTTGCGGCAATATTTCTTGTAGTTTCCGTACAGGATATACCAAGAGCCGCATCATTCGCATAGTTTCCTTTTAAAAACGATTTCAGACTTTCGGCAGTTTCTTCAAGGGAGCGGTCATAGTATGCTGCACTGTCGGCTGTAACCTGCAAAGCCTCCTGCATCATATTCAATGCACTTGCACTGTCCATACCTGAGGCTTTTGCAAAGGCATAAATACTTGTTCCTACGCTTTGCAGTCTTGTTTCTACAATTCCGCTTTCTTTAGCTACTGTCTGCATAGCGTTTTCGGCATAGGATTTTAAATTACCGAAGGTCTGCTCAAGCTGAGAATTTAAAGCATTTACACCTGCACTTGCTTCTATCAGTTCCTTTGTACTGAATGCAAGCCCTATACTTGCACCAAGCTTTAAAAAAGTTGATTTCAGATTTAATACACTGTTTCCGATATTCTGTACTCCTTGATTAAAACCGTCACTGTTGAAAACTGTGTCAAAGAATAAGCTTCCGTCTGCTCGTCTTCCAAACATAAAACTCCTCCTTTCTTTGTTTTTATATTTTTTTAAATCGTTGCAGCTCTTTGTTATACAAGATTATTTATAAAATCAAGCTCCGCCTGTTCCTCTGCTGTAAGCTTTTGTTTTAGGTCGATAAGCTCTGTATGCTCAATGTAAAATTCCCTTTCCCACTTTTCCAGCTTTTTGCCTTTGATTTTCTTTGCTCTGATATTCATTACCTGAGA
>ONMK01000063.1 GCA_900318905.1 uncultured Eubacteriales bacterium
TTATAATCAGCAGGATCGGAATACCTAAGTAAAGCAGCAGATTGCGCACTTTTTTCTTGTTGTTCATGGGGAATCACTCCTTTTGTGTGGGTGGGATTTACGAATATACTGAACGCTTTAAAATGCCTATATAAGGCAGATTGCGGTATTTTTCGTCATAATCGAGCCCGTAGCCTACGATGAACTCGTCGGGGATCTCGGCTCCGCAGTAGTCGGGCACAAGCGGGACCTTCCGGCGGCTGGGCTTGTCGCAGAGCGTGCAGACCTTTACGCTTGCCGCGCCTGACGAAACAAGGTGGTTTATGACAAAGTTGAGGGTGTTGCCCGAGTCAACTATGTCCTCCACAATAAGTATGTCCTTATCCTTTGCGGATATTGAAAGGTCTTTAACTATTTTGACCTTGCCCGAGCTTTCGGTGCCGCCGCCGTAGCTTGACGCCACCATAAAGTCGATTTTAAAGTCAAGGTCGATTTTTGTCATCAGCTCCGTCATAAAGACGATGCTGCCCTTTAGCAGACCGACCATGATGAACTCTTTGCCATTATAGTCTTTTTCGATTTGTTTTGCAAGTCCGCTGACGATTTTTTCAAGTTTTTCCTGCGAAATAAGAATGCTCTCTACGTCCTTATGCATTATTGTCGCCCCTTTTGCTGATAATAACCTTTAAATTATTTGATTTTCGCAGAGCCTCGCCCTGCTGTGAATATCCCAAGCCCTCGCACCAGAGCACCGTTTCGCCGCGGCACATAACAAGCAGGCTGTCGCGCAGCTCCGAGGGTATTTTTTGTTCGTTGAGCGCCTTTCGCAGCGGCTTTGTGACGTTCCGCTTAGGGAATGTAAAGCGGTCGCCGCCGCGTCTGGTGCGGAAAGAAAAATCTTTTGATTCGTTATTGGAATTATCAAGCTCGACCTTGACGTGAACTCCGTTGTATTCAAACTCAAAGCTGCCCGAAAAGCTGATATTATATGGCATCGGCTTGATATCCTTTTTTGAAAAGCGCAGTATCCCCTGCTTGCAGACCGCGCCTGATTTGCCTAAATCGACAGCGCCGCCGCTTTTAAGAATGCCTCTTAACAGCGCAATGTGCCGCGCCTCGGCGGTAAAATCCGCCTGCTGTTTGCACAAAAGCTCCAGAGCCGCATTTAATACGGCGGGGTCGGCGGAAGCAAGAGTATATGCGCTGTATCCGCCCCCGCACCTTGCGCGCTTGATAAGGCTGAGAGCCGATTTGCCTATATAATCGTCAGCAAGCGCCGCGCTCCGGCAGAACCTAAGCGCCGCAAGCTCAAAAGAGGGGTTTAGCTCCTTAAGCGCGGGGATCACGTTGTGGCGGATCTTGTTGCGGGTATAGTTATCGCTCAGGTTTGTGCTGTCGGTGACGTAATCGAGGAAATTTACGCGGCAGTACCGCTCAATGTCAGCTCTTGTGCAGAAAATAAGCGGACGGATAATATTGCCGCGCTTTGGCGGAATGCCCTTCGCGCCCGTTACCGACGAGCCGCGCGCAAGGTTAAACAGCAGCGTTTCGGCGTTGTCGGAGGCTGTGTGAGCGGTAGCGACCTTGGCGTTAAGCTCTGAAGAAAGCTCGGAAAAGAACGCGTAGCGCTCATCTCTGCCGCAAAGCTCCTCGCTTGCTCCGCGCTGTTTTGCAAGCGCCCTGATATCCCTTTTACGCACATAAAGCGGAACGCTATATTTCTCACAGAGAATTTTGCAGAAGCGCTCGTCGCGCTCAGCCTCATCGCCCCTGAGCATATGATTGAGGTGAGCGGCGTATATATTAAGATTGTATTTTTCCTTAATAGAAATAAGAACATGCAGCAGGCTGACCGAATCGGCGCCGCCTGACAGCGCGACTATAACGCTGTCGCCCGCGCTGAGCATACTATACTGCTCAACAGCCCGTAAAACGGCATCAACCATACCTTGTCTCCACGTCGGTAAAGCGCATGAACTCGCCCTGCCAATGCAGCTTGACGGTGTTCATTTCGCCGTGACGGTTCTTTGCCACGATGCACTCGCCCGAATTCATATCAACGGCAGGAGCCGCGGCGTTGTCGTCGCCGTTTTTGTCGTAGTAGCCCTCGCGGTAAAGGAAAAGCACTATATCCGCGTCCTGCTCGATCGAACCCGAGTCACGCAGATCAGAGAGCTGCGGACGGTGGTCGGGGCGCTGCTCGGAAGCACGCGAAAGCTGCGAGAGCGTGATAACGGGGACGTTGAGCTCCTTAGCCATTATTTTAAGGCTTCGGGTGATTTCGGAAATCTCGTTTACGCGGCTGTCGATACGGCGCGTGCTCGACATAAGCTGCAGGTAGTCGACCACAACAAGGTCGATCTGGCGCAGACGTCTGAGCCGTGACTTCATCTCGGTTATGGTGATGCCGGGCGTGTCGTCTATATAAAGATTGGCGTTTTTGAGAATATCGCTTGCGGGAATAAGGCGCTGCCACTCCTCGTCGGTGAGCTTGCCGGTGCGCAGCTTTGTACCGCCCACAAGAGCCTCGGAGGACAAAAGACGGCTCGCAAGCTGCTCCTTTGACATTTCGAGCGAGAAGAACGCCACCGACTTTTTGCTTTTGCAGGCGACGTTGCGCGCTATATTGAGCGCAAAGCTCGTTTTGCCCATGCCGGGTCGGGCGGCGAGGATAATAAGGTCGCTTCGGTTAAGACCTGTTATCACCCTGTCGAGGTCGCCGATACCCGTTGAAACCGGGCGCACGCTCTCGTCAGCCTCGCGGTTCAACGAGTCGAGTCTGTCAAAGGTCTGCAAAAGAACCGAGCTGAGCTTTTCAAGACCGCCTTTTTCGCCGTCGCTGCGGATATCAAATATCCTCTGCTCGGCGGAGTCGAGAAGCACAGATGTGTCCTCCTCGGCGGCGGCAGCGTCGTCGATTATCTCGCGCGAGGCGGTGATAAGCATACGCAGCTTGTACTTGTCCGCCACGATTTTGGCATAGGAAGCCGCGCGCGAGGGAGACGGACAGGTATCTATAAGGTTTACAAGATACGTCTTGCCCGCTGCCTCGTCAAAGCCGCTGTTCTGTTTTAGTTTGTTTAAAAGGGTGACAAAGTCGATAGCCTGACCGAAATTCATCATCTCCTGCATAGCCGAGAAAATCAGCTTATGCAGCGAAAGATAGAAATAATCGGGGGTTTTGACGTAATCCATAACGTTGTCAAACATCGCGTTGTCGATGATGACAGCGCCCAAAACCGCCTGCTCAGCCTCAGCGCTGTAGGGCAGGTTGGTTGGATTGAACTCACCCGTAAATGTATTATCAGCCATAGTTTACCTTTTTAATGCGAAGTGTTGAGAGTAGAGTTGCGGTTACATTCGTAGGGGCGCACCCATGTGTGCGCCTCAAAAACGTTTCTGCAACGGCGCGTCATATCTCGCGGGAACAGAAGGTTTGTTTATTGCAAGCTTCGGTTTCGCGACTTGTCTGTCGGCTCAACCGACCGGCTTTGGATGAAACGTCACGTTCCCTCGCTTACCTGAACGTCTATGTTGGCGGAAATGCCCGTGTAGAGCTTTACCTCAGCCTTATATGTGCCGAACTCCTTGATGTCGCACTCCAGCACTACCTTGCGCTTGTCGACAGCGATGTTATACTGCTTTTTGATTTCCTCGGCTACCTGCTTTGAGGTGATGCTGCCGAACAGCTTGCCGCTCCGGCCTGCTCTGGCTGTCATTTTGAACACCTTGCCCTCTAACTTCTTTTTAGCCGCCTCAGCCTGAGCCTTTTCGGTGGCGATTTTATACTGCTTTGAGTTTTCGGCGTTCTTGTACTCGTTCATCGCCTGGGCGTTTGCCTCCTTGGCAAGCTTGCGCGGAAGAAGATAGTTGCGCGCGTAGCCGTCCGACGCCTCTACAAGCTCTCCCCTTTTGCCCAGGGCTTTGATATCCTGCAATAATATAACCTTCATGTGTGGTATCCTTTCTGTCTTTAAGTAGCGTCACCGTCGGCAAGAGCGGCGTCGATCGCCGCTACAAGCTTATTCAGCGCCTCGCTCATTTTTATACCGCTGAGCTGCGTTGCCGCCATTGTCTGGTGGCCGCCGCCGCCGAGCTGTTCCATGATTACCTGTACGTTTATTCTTCCGTAGCTGCGCGCCGAGATGTTTATACGCTCGCCGTCGGGGAAAATCACAAACGACGCCGCAACGCCCGATAGCGTCAGCATTTCGTCGGCAGCCTGAGCCGCGGCAAGGCGAATGTCGCCCGACTTGCGGTCTGAGGTGGAGATAGCGCAGCCCTTGTAGATGTGGCTGCGTCAGACAATGTCTACCTTTTCGCGGTATGTTTCGATGCTGCCCGAGAACATCTCCTTGACCGTGAGGGTGTTCGCGCCCTTTCTTCTCAGGTACGCCGCCGCCTCAAAGGTGCGCACGCCCGTTTTAAGCACAAAGTTTTTGGTGTCGAGCATAATGCCCGAAAGCATTGCGTCCGCCTGGATATAGCCAAGCGGCTTGTCGTCGAGGTAGCTGATTATCTCGCAGCACATCTCGCTCGCCGATGAAGCCGACGGCTCGTGGCAGAACACAAGCGCGTTGTTTATGTAGTTTACCGCGCGCCTGTGGTGGTCGATAACGACTACCCTCTTGCATTTTTCGTAAAGCTCGGGGCTTTCAAGCGAATTTTTAAGGTGGGTGTCAACTATAATGAGCAGCGTTTTTGCGGTAACTCCCCTGATCGCCTCCTCGGCGGTCACAAAGATGTCGCCCGTATGGCGCTCCTCGGTGTACTCAATAAGCTGACGCGCCATTGAGGCCTCGCGGTTGATGACGATTTTGCAGTAGCGCTTAAAGGAGTTTTCCATAATGCACTGCATACCGATAGCCGCGCCCACGCAGTCCAGGTCGGAAAAGCGGTGACCCATTATATACACCTTGTCGGAGTCGTTTACCGCGCGGCTTATTGCGTTGGCGATAACGCGCATGCGCACCTTGCTGACCTTTTCGGCAGCGGCCGCGGTGCCTCCGAAGAACTCATAGTTTCCGTCGCGGATGACCGCTACCTGGTCGCCGCCTCTGCCCAGCGCCATTTCAAGCGCCTTGCGGGCGTTCATCTCGCTGTCCTTAACAAGCTTGCAGCCCCTGCAAAGTCCTACGGAAATTGTGGCTATGTGGCGGTTTGCGCTGATCGAGCGCACGTTTTTAAGCACGGGGAATTTTTGCGCGATCATCTTTTCAACGTCGGCGTCGCGGAAAATAATCATGTAGCGGTTGTTGCCGAGCTGTTTATATAAGCCGTTGTAGTCCATCGCCCAGCCCTGAATATTTGCCTCGACCGAGATATGCACGTTGGAGTAGGACTCGTCGGAGTCGGTAAAGAAGTCTTCGGCGTTGTCAAAGCTGATAAGCGCCACGGCGGGCATGTTGGCGTGGTATTCCCTGGCGGTCTGCTTGTAGTCGGTGTTGTCGATAAAGTGACACACCGCGCCGCCCTCGGTGTTTGAGACCGCGTAAACGGTAAACTCCCTGCCGTCGATAGCAATGTCCGCGCCCTCGCCGTTGGTGATGTCAACAATGCTGAACCCGGGCAGATAGGCGTTGATATTGTCGCCCTCGGGGCTTCTTCCGCCGCAGATATTCTTGCGGAAGCGCGCGTTGCACCACACGATATCGCCCTTTTCGCCCGAAACGGCTACGGGATATTTATATTGTTCCAAAAATTCGGAGTCAAATCCGGAAATGCGCTCTGCCGTTCCACGGACAGTTGAGCGGATATAGCTCCGAAACCGCAGCGAAAGCACTATAACCGCCGCTACAGTCAGCACGGTCAAGCCCAGCTCCGCGTAAAACAGCGGCATGCTGTACGCGCTCATAAAGGTGGACATAAGAAGCATTACCACCCCGAAGATTATAAACCAGGGCGTAAGCGTCCATTTTTTTCGTTTCATTTTGTACCCTTTTATTATGTGTTTTATTCCAAATCAGAATTATACTTCCTGCAATATGGGAAGGATCATCGGTGAGCGGCGTGTGCGCTGTGAGATGAGCTTTGAAATTTCCTCTCTCAGGCGGTTCTTGATAACGCCCCACTCCTGAATGTTCTTTTCGGCGCAGTCCTCCAAAATGCCGAGCGCCAAACGGCGAACCTCGTCGAGCAGTCCCTCGCTTTCGCGCACATACACAAAGCCGCGCGATACTATATCGGGGCCGCTGATAACATGGCCGTCGTAAACGTCGAGCGAGGCTACGATGATGATAAGGCCGTCCTGACCGAGGTGCTTTCTGTCGCGCAGAACGATGCTTCCTACGTCGCCGACGCCGAGGCCGTCAACAAATACCTTGCCCGCGGGAACCGACGCCGCTTCTTTCATGTAGTCGCCGCAAAGCTCAACGGTTTTGCCGATGTCGCCGATAAATATGTTCTTGCGCTCCATTCCGAGGAACTCGGCAAGCTCGGCGTGCTTGCGCAGGTGCTTGTGCTCGCCGTGAACGGGGATAAAGTACTTGGGGCGCACAAGCCTGTGCATGAGCTTCAGCTCCTCCTGACAGGCGTGCCCCGAAACGTGAACGTCGTACATCGACTCGTAAATGACCTTGCAGCCGCGCTTTAACAGCTCGTCGACGACGTTGCCCACGGTCTTTTCGTTGCCGGGGATCGGGTTTGCCGAGATGATGATGAAGTCGCCCTCGCCCACCATTACCTTTCTGTGGTCGGAGTACGCCATGCGCGACAGCGCGCTCATCGGCTCGCCCTGGCTGCCCGTGGTGACAAGAACAATCTGCTCGGGCGGATATTTTCTGAGCATGTCTAAGTCTATCAGGATGTTTTCGGGAACGCGCAGATAGCCGAGCTTGCTTGCTACGTCCATGTAGTTTATCATGCTCCTGCCCGAGAAAGCCACCTTTCTGCCGTGCTTTTCGGCGCAGTCGATGATCTGCTGAACGCGGTTTACGTTTGAGGCGAAGGTAGCTATGATTATGCGGTACTGCTCCGCCTTTTTAAACAGGCTGTCAAGGCTCTCGGATATCATGCGCTCGGTGCGCGTATAGCCCGGGCGGTTTGCGTTGGTGCTCTCGGCAAGGAGCGCCAGAACGCCCTCGTCGCCCACCTGAGCAAAGCTTGAAAGATCGATAGTGTCGCCGCTTATGGGCGTGCAGTCGATTTTAAAGTCACCCGTATGCACAACGGTTCCGCCGGGAGTTTTTATTGCAAAAGCGACCGAGTCGGGGATGGAGTGGTTGACGTGGATAAACTTTATATCCATGCAGCCCAGCTTGATGGTGCTGCCCGCGTTTACGGTGTTGAGCTTTACCTTATTGATAAGGCTGTGCTCGCGCAGCTTGTTCTCCACCAGCCCGAGGGTAAGCGGAGTGCCGTAGAGGGGCACATTGATTTTTGAGAGCAAAAACGGAAGGCCGCCTATATGATCCTCGTGACCGTGAGTAAGCACGATGCCGCGCACCTTGTCGACGTTCTGCTCGATGTACGAAAAGTCGGGAATTACCAGATCCACGCCCAGCATATCGCCGTCGGGGAAAGCCATTCCGCAGTCTACTATTACAATGTCGCCTTCGCACTCGATAAGGGTGATGTTTTTGCCGATTTCGTTAAGTCCGCCCAAAAACGAGATTTTAACGGGCGGCTTCTTTACAGGCTTAACGGCGCTGTTCTTTTTTGCCGTTTTTCCGCCGCCTCCGCTCCTTTGATTTCTGTTATTTTTTGAGTACCAGCTCTGTTTCAATTTATAGTTTCTCTGGTTTTTTGAACTCACCAATAATACCTCCGGTTTCTTAGATTTTTCCGTTCAATTATAAAAAGCGTATACTCAGACCCAGTATACATATTCAGTTTATTTTACTCCTTTTTGCATATGAATGTCAAGCGCGTAAAAGAATTATAAAACAATTTTGGAAATATATTCCTCATGTCTTGTCAATTACTTAAAATTGTGGCAAAATATATTGAGAATTATTCATCGGAGGACTGTGCATATGAAAAAGGTTGAGATATTTACGGACGGCGCGTGCAGCGGCAACCCGGGTCCCGGCGGCTGGGGAACAATACTTCGCTATAACGGCGTTGAAAAGGAGCTGTCGGGCGGCGAAGCTAACACCACCAACAACCGCATGGAGCTTTCGGCGGTAATAAACGGGCTGAAGGCTCTTAAGGAACCGTGCGAGGTAACGCTCTACAGCGACTCTCAGTATGTATGCAACGCGCTGAAGCTCGGCTGGGCAAAAAAGTGGCGCTCTCAGGGCTGGATGCGCAACAAAAAGGATCCCGCGCTCAACCCCGAGCTGTGGAGCGAGCTGCTTGATTTATGCGACAGGCACCAAGTCGAGATAGTCTGGGTAAAAGGCCACGCCGGCCACCCCGAAAACGAACGCTGCGACAGACTTGCCGTTGAAGCCGCAAAGCGATATAGTTAGCGGGTGTATGTTGATAAAACGCACACCATGCGAAAAGCCGCATATTCAAGCCGTTTTCAGGCTGACGGGATATGCGGTGATTTTGCTTTTTGGAATTGCCGCAAGCTTAATACTAATACCTAATAAAAAGTGGACAGTCTTTGCGGTCTGTATTCCGAAACGCTGACTTCTATCGGAGTCGGTGGACTTTCACCACAGAGCATTGATATGCCCGTCATACAGGCAAAAAAGACACCCTGATGGGTGTCTTTCTTTTTGGAGCGGATGACTGTATTCCTTCTTCATTATCGTCTCTGCCGCGCTTTATGCGGCGTGTATTTAACTTTACTGTCTTCTACGCTCTCCCTAAAAACGC
>ONMK01000032.1 GCA_900318905.1 uncultured Eubacteriales bacterium
GTGCCCTGTTGAGGGAGGCTAAAATTATTCCGAATAACCGGGAGGTGCCGTTATGAGAGTTAAAATCACATTGGCCTGCACAGAATGCAAACAGCGCAATTACAACACAATGAAGAACAAGAAAAACAGTCCCGACAGACTTGAAATGAACAAGTACTGCCGTTTCTGTAAAAAGCACACTCTTCACAAAGAAACAAAGTAAGGGGGTACATCATGGCAGATTCAAAAGCTGTGGCTAAAAAGGGCGCTGAAAAGTCCTCTAAAAAGCCCGCTAACAAAAAGAATCCTAACGTCTTCAAAAGACTGTGGAAGTACCTTCGCGCTTGTAAGGGTGAGCTCAAAAAGATTACATGGCCTACTCCTAAGCAGACCACCAAGAACTTCTTTATCGTTCTTGCTGTAATCATCGTTATGGGATTATTCATCTTTGCCCTTGATATGGGTCTGTTCAAGCTGCTCGGCTTGGTTATGGATATGTCCCGAACCTAAGTCGGCTTTTGCTTACTTATCTTTACGAAAGGAAGAGAGCATATGGCTGATTATGAAGCAAAATGGTATGTTATCCATACCTACTCGGGCTATGAAAACAAGGTTGCAAACGACCTGCTGACTACAGCCGAAAACCGCCAGCTTCAGGATATGATCATCGACGTAAAGGTTCCCACCGAGATCGTCACCGAAACGGTAGGGGACAAGACAAAAGAGGTCGAGCACAAAATCTATCCGGGCTATGTTTTCGTAAAAATGGTCTATACCGATGAAACCTGGTATGTTGTCCGCAATATCCGCGGCTGTACGGGGTTTGTCGGACCGGGGTCAAAGCCCGTTCCCCTCACCGACGCTGAGGTTTACCGCATGGGAGTTGAACAGCGTGTTGTCAAGGTCTCGTACGCGGTCGGCGATTCGGTGCGCATTATCGATGGTCCTTTGGAGGACTTCGTCGGCACGGTCGAGGAAATCGACGCCGACAAAAACTATGTCCGCGTAGTTGTTTCTATGTTCGGACGCGAAACGCCTGTTGAGCTTGAGCTCGGTCAGGCGGAACCCATAGAGGATTAACACGATATTAAGCCCCCGTGGCTTTTTATTGGGAACCCACGTTCCCTGTGGGAGGGACCCTACAAAGTGGCGTCCCGCAATTTACCACGAATTATGGAGGTTATTAACAATGGCTCAAAAGGTAGTAGGCTTAATCAAGCTTCAGATCCCTGCCGGCAAAGCTACTCCGGCACCGCCTGTCGGCCCTGCACTCGGTCAGCACGGCGTAAACATTGTTGCGTTCACAAAGGATTTCAACGAGCGCACAAAGAATGACATCGGTCTTATCATCCCTGTCGTCATTACAGTATACGCAGACCGCTCATTCACATTTATTACTAAGACTCCGCCCGCAGCGGTTCTTCTTAAGAAGGCTTGCGGAATCGAGAGCGGTTCGGGCGTGCCCAACAAGACAAAGGTTGCCAAAATCACCAGAGAGCAGCTTACAAAGATCGCCGAGCAGAAAATGCCCGACCTTAACGCGGGCTCTGTAGAAGCTGCTGCTTCAATGATCGCGGGCACCGCAAGAAGCATGGGTATTACAGTAGTTGACTAATTATTCCGGGTGGGAGGAATTTTCCGTTTGACCACCTAAACATGGAGGAAAACTGATGAAACACGGTAAGAAATATGTCGACGCTGCAAAGCTCGTTGACAGAACAAAATTATATGATACAAACGAGGCTCTGGACACCGTTATCAAAACAGCCACAGCTAAGTTTGATGAAACCGTTGAGCTTCACGTAAAGCTCGGCGTTGACGGCCGTCACGCAGACCAGCAGGTTCGCGGCGCGGTTGTACTTCCCAACGGTACAGGTAAAAATGTCCGCGTACTTGCTATCTGCAAGGGCGGCAACCAGGATCTCGCCAAGGAAGCAGGCGCTGATTACGTAGGCGCTGATGACATGACACAGAAGATCCAGCAGGAAAATTGGATGGACTTCGACGTTCTTATCACCACTCCCGACTGCATGGGTCTGGTAGGACGTCTCGGCCGTATCCTCGGTCCGCGCGGTCTTATGCCTAACCCCAAGGCAGGTACAGTTACTCCCGATATCGCCAAGGCTATCAAGGAAGCCAAGGCAGGTAAGATCGAGTACCGTCTTGATAAAACAAACATCATTCACTGCCCCATCGGCAAGGTATCCTTCGGCACCGACAAGCTCGCCGAGAACCTTGATACCCTGATGGACGCCATCGTTAAGGCTAAGCCCGCGGCGGCAAAGGGTCAGTATGTTCGTTCAGTAGCTGTTGCTTCAACAATGGGCCCCAGCGTTAGAATGAACCCCACCAAGTTTGGTGCTTAATCGGTAAACCGATTAATTTCCATATATGCAGTTCTAAAGACAGTAGGTGCAATGCGTAAAAGGGAAACCTTGCCTGCCGAGGAAAGTGCAATTACAGTTGATGTAAATGTTCGCTGTCCGAGGTATGCGCTTCGGACAGTGTTTTGTTATAATGATTGTACCGCACTTTTGTCCCGCCGGATTTTAGGCGCGACAGGATAAAACGTCACGTTTTGGACTGCGAAATAAATACTATTTCGGAGGTGAAATTTTTGCCAAGTCAGAGTGTTTTAGAGCAAAAGAAAGCAATCGTTGCAGAGCTTTCCGAAAGACTTAAAAACTCCGTTACAGGTCTTGTTGTCGAGTACAAGGGTATCAACACCGAGGACGACACCAAGCTGAGAAAGGAGCTGCGTGAAAACGACGTTAAGTACACCGTTGTTAAGAACACGCTCCTCGCACGCGCATGTGACGAAGTAGGTCTTGAGGACTTAAAGCCCGTTCTTGAGGGCACAACAGCTCTTGCTACAAGCGACAGCGAGTATGCTGCCGCGGCGCGTATCCTCTGCAAGTACGCAAAGGATCACGAAAACTTTAAGGTTAAGTCAGGTTATCTTGACGGCGCTGTTGTGGATATGGACACCATCACAGCTCTTTCCAAGCTCCCGACCAGAGACGTTCTTCTTGCGAACGTTCTCGGCGCGTTCCAGGCTCCCATTGCGGCGTTTGCACGCGTTATGCAGGCTGTAGTTGACGAGGGCGGTTTTGACGCCTGCCTCGCTAAGAAAGCCGGCGAGGAAGCTCCTGCAGAGGAGGCGGCTCCCGCTGAGGAAGCAGCTCCCGCTGAGGCAGAGGCTCCCGCAGAAGCATAAGCTTTTGCACACTTAAAAATTTTAAACATTACTAATTTATTGGAGGTAAATAACAATGGCATCTGAGAAAATTACTGCTATTATTGAAGAATTAAAAGGCCTCACAGTTCTTGAGCTTTCTGAGCTTGTTCACGCTGTAGAGGATGAGTTTGGTGTATCCGCTGCCGCTGCTGTTGCAGTTGCAGGCCCCGCTGCTGACGCTCCCGCTGCTGCTGAGCAGACCGAGTTTGACGTAATCCTGAAGAGCGCGGGCGGCAACAAGATCGCTGTTATCAAGGCTGTTCGTGAGATCACAGGTCTTGGTCTGAAGGAAGCTAAGGCTCTCGTTGACGGCGCTCCCAAGGCTGTTAAGGAGCAGGCTTCTAAGGAAGACGCTGAGGCTATGAAGGAGAAGCTCGAAGGCGCAGGCGCTGAGGTAGAGCTCAAGTAATTCGGCGCCACGCGGCAGGAAGCGCGGGAACGTGACGTTCCATCCAAATACGCCTTTGGAAAACATCATAAAATGGAAACGTTTCTTCAACGGCGCAACTTAACTCGCGGGAACATAAACTTTGTTTACTGCAAAATATGTAATTCGCGTATTGAATGTCGCGTCACGCGACCAACGGCGCATCTAAAAATTTTTAAAACATAAGGGGACGTGTGAGTTTTCACACGTCCCTTTCTGATTTAGTATAAAGTGAGGATATTAATTTCGCATTTCGCATTCATTTGTTGCGCCGTTATGCCGATCTTTCCTCCGAAACCGACCTATACAAAGGCGCGCTTCATGCCGCGTGGCGGCCGAATTCATAATTAAATAACAAATCCTCCGTTTACTCCGAGGATCTGTCCCGTAATAAAGCTCGCCTTATCGCTGCATAAAAACAGCGCCGCCTCGGCTATGTCCTCGGGCGTTCCCAAACGGTTGAGCGGGGTTTCTTCCCTCAGCTCGTTTAGCGTCTGTTCGTCAAAGCCCTTCATCATATCGGTCATAACAACGCCCGGGGCTATACAGTTTACGCGCACGCCCGACAGCCCCACTTCCTTTGCCAGAGCCTTTGTAAGCCCTATCACGCCCGCTTTTGCCGCGCTGTAGTGAACCTCGCAGGACGCGCCTACTTGCCCCCACATTGAGCTGATATTGAGAATCACGCCGCTGTGAGAGGGCAGCATGTACCTTTTAAGCGCCTCGCGGCAGCAGTAGAACGTGCCGTCAAGGTTTACGCCGCGCATATTCTTCCATTCGTCATCGGTAATATCCGTAAAAAGCTTTTGCCGGGCGACTCCCGCGTTGTTTATAAGTATGTCGACTCGTTCATTGGCGCGGTCGATTTCGTCAAACATCTCGCGTACGGACGAGGGGGCCGAAACGTCGCAGTACACGGCGCGCGCGTTTGTGCCGTATTTATTTTTAATTTCTCTACAGAGCTGTTCGGCGCGCTCCTTGCCGCTGCGGTAATGGACTATAACGTCATATCCCTTTTCGGAAAATGAGCGGCAGACAGCAGAGCCTATTCCGCCTGCGCCGCCGGTAACAAGAACGGTCATAACAAACGCCTCCGGGTGATACTATAGGTATTGATTTCGCATTGGTACTAAAAGTATAGCATAAAACTTGGAAAAATAAAAGAGGAAAAAAGAAAACGCCCTTTCCAGAGCGTTTACTTTATAAGGTCTACGATTTCGTCTATCAAATCCGCTACGCGGTTTTGCTGCTCGATATTAAGCTCGCTGAGCGATTTTTGGATTTTATACGCGGTATCGGAGATGTTGTCCATGTCGCCGTCGATGTCGATCAGCTTGTAAACCGGAATGCCCAAGGCTTTTGCAAGTCTGTAAAGCGTGTCAATGGTGGGGCACTTTTCACCGCGCTCGAGCTTGCTTATATAAGCGGGATGAATGCTCGATTCCAACGCAAGGTGCTCCTGGCTTACATCTTTTTGAATTCTGTATTTGCGGATATTTGCCCCTATTAGTCTTGATAATGATGCTCTATCCATATTCATTCCTGCCTATCATATTTGTTAATTATATATTAAAGGAAATATGATTTTTCTTCAATCAACTATAGTAACGAAATGTAGACCAAAGGTACAGCGTTTATGCGGCCTACGATTTATAAGAATAATAGAAGATACTATGAGTATATTATAATTGTTGTTTCATAATTGTGAATAAATATTCATAAAGCAACGGCGTAGACGTTTTTAAAAGGTCTGCGCCGGTTGTGATTGATATTACTTTTTCTTAAAGCCGTCCTTGAGCGATACGCTACGGTTGAACACAAGGTGCTCGGGCGAGCTGTCATTGCTGTCTACGCAGAAGTAGCCGGTTCTCATAAACTGGAAGCTTTTGGGAGCTGTTGCTTTTTCAAGGCTTTTTTCAACCTTGCAGTTTTGCAGGATATCGAGCGAATGGGGGTTGATGTAGTCCAGGAAGTTCCTGTCGCCTACATCGGGGTCGGGCACGGTGAAAAGGTTGTCGTACAGGCGCACCTCGGCGTCGGCGCAGTTGTTGACGTCGACCCAGTGGATAGTGCCGCGCACCTTTCTTCCGTCGGGGGTGTTTCCGCCGCGGGTGTCGGGGTCGTATTCGGCGTAAACCTCAACAACGTTTCCGTCGTCGTCCTTTTTACAGCCCGTGCATTTTACGATGTATGTGCCCTTAAGGCGCACCTCGTTGCCGGGGTAAAGGCGCTGGTACTTCTTGATGGGTTCTTCCATAAAGTCCTCAGCTTCTATCCAGCACTCGCGCGAGAAGGTGACGGTTCTTGTGCCGTCCTCGGGGCGGTTTGGATTGTTTTCGACCTCAAACTCCTCGGTCTTGCCTTCGGGATAGTTTGTGAGGATGAGCTTTACGGGGTGGATAACGCACATAGCGCGCTCGGCTGTTTCGTTCAAATCGTCGCGCAGGCAGTGCTCAAGAAAGCTGTAGTCGACGATAGAGTTCACCTTTGACACGCCAATCTGGTCGATAAAGGTGCGGATAGAGCGCGGAGTGTAGCCGCGGCGGCGAAGTCCGCAGAGGGTGGGCATACGGGGGTCGTCCCAGCCGTTTACATAGCCGTCCTCAACAAGCAGACGTAGTCTGCGCTTTGACATAACGGTATTGTTGATTCCGAGGCGCGCGAACTCGATCTGGCGAGGCTTTGCGGGCGCTGAGATGTTGTCGATGACCCAGTCGTAAAGCGGACGGTGCGACTCGAACTCGAGCGAGCACAGGCTGTGGGTAATGCCCTCAAGCGCGTCCTCAATGGGGTGGGCGAAGTCGTACATGGGATAGATACACCATTCGTCGCCGGTGCGGTGGTGAGTGAGGCGGTTGATTCTGTATATTACCGGGTCGCGCATGTTGAAGTTGCCCGAGGCGAGGTCTATTTTTGCGCGCAGAGTCATGCTTCCGTCGGCAAACTCGCCGTTGCGCATACGCCTGAACAAATCGAGGCTCTCCTCAACGGGGCGGTCGCGGTACGGGCTTTTTGCGGGAGTCTGGGTGTCGCCGCGGTACTCGCGCATCTGCTCGGCGTTTAGCTCGCATACATAGGCAAGCCCCTTTTTGATAAGCTCCTCGGCGTAGGCGTACATCTGCTCAAAATACTGCGAGGCGTAAAAGAAGCGGTCGCCCCAGTCAAAGCCGAGCCATTTTATGTCCTCTTTTATGGCGTCGACGTACTCGACGTCCTCTTTGGTTGGGTTGGTGTCGTCCATGCGCAGGTTGCACATGCCGCCGTATTTTTCGGCGGTGGCAAAGTTTATGCATACAGCCTTTGCGTGGCCGATGTGCAGGTAGCCGTTCGGCTCGGGAGGAAAGCGCGTGTGAACGGTTTTGCCCTCGTAGGCGCCGCCCTCGGCAATGTCCTCGTCAATAAAGCTGTGGATAAAATTACCCTGCATGATTTCGTTGTTTGTTGTGTCTGACATAATCATAGTCCTTTATCTGTAGTATTTATTCTATATAATTCCAAATTTTCAAGTAATCCGTTTCGTTTCTGATTATATGATCATAATAAGACCGCTGCCAAACTATACCCATCTGTTTGTTCGCAGATTTGCAAATGGAAAGCCATTTGTTTGCTACGAGCGATTTGTATTTGCTGACGACTTGAGGAATGCCGTAGTGACAGCCCTCGCGGCTGTCAGGAGTAGGGGAAGAAAGCATGATTATCATGTGAATGTGATTAGGCATTACAACGTAATTATCAACTTTTATATAATTTGGCTGTTCAATTTCGCTTATAGTTTCCTCAGCAAGCTTGCCGAGAGGAGAAAGGTTTGTGCGAGGGAGACCGCAAGGGTCTCCCCTACGAAGAATAGCTCCAAGTGTTTTTTTCTTTTGGTGGGTGCAGATGGTGATAAAGTATGCACCGTTTGATGAATAATCAAAACTTTCCAAACGGAGAGGTTTTCTGTTGAACTGTTTATTCATAGTAGATATTGCTTAGGGAGTTCAAAGCTTCTCCATTCCCAGTTCCATTCTGCGCAGGGTTTCATCTCTGCCCAGAATTTCAAGTATCTCGATTGCGCCGCCGGGCGTAACGGTTTTGCCCGGCTATTCTTACAGGCCACATCACCGTGCCGTTCTTAAGCTCCTTTTCCTTTGCCATGTCTATAAGGCAGTCGTGAACCGAAACGCTGTCCCAAACGGGCAGAGCCTTTAGGCGCTTGTACGCCTCTTTGAGGATAACGGGCGTGTTTTCGGGAGTGGTCTTGCTCTTTTTGTGGTAGAAGATCTCAACATCATACTCGGGCAGCTCTACAAAGAAGTCGAGCATTTCGGGGATCTGGATAAGCTGGGTAACGCGCTTTTGCAGCATTTCGGCAAGCTTGTCCCACGGCATTTCCCTGTCGCCGAAAACCTTTTTATAATACGGCATAGCCGCCTTTGTGAACTCGTCGGGTGTCATAGCTTTGATGTACTCGCCGTTGAACCACGAGAGCTTGTCGTAGTCGAAAACCGACGGTGATTTGCTGATTCCGTCTATATCAAACGCCTGCTCAAGCTCTGAGAGCGTGAATATCTCCTGATTATCCTTGGGGCACCAGCCGAGCAGGGCGATGTAGTTTATAATAGCCTGAGGCAGGTAGCCGTCGTCGATAAGGTCGTAAAAGCCCGTCGCGCCGTGGCGCTTGCTCAGCTTTGACACGTTGCCGTCCTCGTCCTTGCCCATGATAAGCGGCAGGTGGATATATGTGGGGATCTCCCAGCCGAACGCCTCGTAAAGCAGGTTGTATTTGGGCGTTGAGCTCAAATACTCGCTGCCGCGCACAACGTGGGTAATGCCCATGGTGTGGTCGTCGATAACGTTTGCGAAGTTATAGGTGGGGTAGCCGTCGGTTTTGATAAGGATCTGATCCTGAAGCTCACTGTTTTCAACCGTAATGTCGCCGAAAACCGCGTCCGAAAAGGTGGTGCTGCCCTCAACAGGCATCTTCTGACGGATAACATAAGGAACTCCGTCTTTGAGCTTCTGAGCGATCTCTTCCTCTGAGAGGTCGCGGCAGTGGCGGTCATAGCCGCCGCCTACGGTTTCGCTCTGGATTTTTTCAAGGCGCTCCTTGGTGCAGAAGCAGCGGTACGCCTTGCCATCTTTTATAAGCTGCTCGGCGTAGGGCAGGTACATGTCCTTGCGCTCGGACTGGATATACGGGCCGAACCCGCCGCCAATGTCGGGGCCTTCGTCGTGCTTAAGTCCAGCGAGCTTGAGCGTATTATAGATAAAGTCGACCGCGCCCTCAACAAGGCGCTCGCGGTCGGTGTCCTCAATCCTCAGAATAAATTTGCCGCCCTGAGATTTCGCCACAAGGTACTCATAAAGAGCCGTGCGAAGATTTCCCACATGCATAAAGCCCGTGGGGCTGGGCGCGTAACGGGTGCGAACCGTTTTTTCACTCATAAAATTCCCTCCAAAAACAAATATGCTATACAAAATAAAGTATAGCATATCTATCGGGATAATTCAATTGTTTTTTTGCTTTAGGCTCAGATGATCCTGCCGAGGCGCTGCTTGAATTTTACCGCGTCAAGCGCCGTAGCCATAGCCGCGAAAAGTACCGCGCCCACAGCAGACTGGACAAGGTTAAAGGTCACCTCGGCGACTGCCGCGCTGAAGTCGTAAATAAGGCAGTTTGCTGCAAAGTAGCCGCCGATCGTTACCGCCGTTGTAAGAACAAGCGCCGCGATTACAGGCAGACGCAGGATTTTATCGTCTTTATTCTTCTTTGACAGAATCAATCTGATAATGAAGAACGGAAGCACGTTGAGCGCCTTGATTATTGCGGTAGGAAATGCCCATACCGCGTAGCCCGACATCAGATCCGCAAGCGCGCCGCCTATGGACGCCGCCGCAAAGCTGAACGGAGCGGGAAGCACGGACGCCGCAAGGTAAATCACCGAGTCGCCGGCGTGCGCGTACCCGAGCGGAGCGGGTATTTTGATAAAGGCTGTTGTGACGGTAACCAGAGCCGCGAACATCGCGGTGATCGCCAGAGTCTTTCCTGTGCTTTTTGTTTTTTGTGCTTTTAATGTTTGCATTTATTTCACCTCTGCTAATGTTGTCAAATATTTTTCAAAATTCACCCCGTAAATCGGGTCGTGATGCTGTTTTATTGTGTCGGATATCGCAAGCTCAACAAACCTTGCCGCCGTTTTTGCCGACTCCAAAAGCGTTTTGCCGCTGAGCACCGAGCCGAACACCACCGCGGAAAAAATATCGCCCGTGCCGGAAAAGCTCTCGTCGACAAGCTTTGAGCGGATAACGTCAACGCTTCCGCCGCCGATAACCATGTTGCAGATCTCGCCGCAACATCGTATGCCCGTCACTATAACCCCGCGCCCGTCGGCAAGCGGCTTGGCTGTTTGAGCAATACGTTCAAGACAATCGGGATTTCCGTTTAGGGAAGAATAGTCAGCGCCGGTCAGTATGCAAAGCTCGGTCAGGTTGGGCGTTAGTATGTCGGCGCGGCTTGCAAGCAGCTTCATCTTTTCACATGCCGCCCTGTCATAAACGGGATAGAGCTTTCCGCCGTCGCCCATAACGGGGTCGACAAGTACGGCGCGGCAGCCATTTCCGAAGACGCTGATAATGTCAAGAGCGCTGTCAAGCTGGGCGCTGTTTGCAAAGTAGCCCGTACATATGCCGTCAAAGCGCTCGCCGTTTTGCAGCCACGCGTTTTTGTATTCGGGCATTATTTCGGTCAGATCCTTGCAGTAAAAGTGAGGGAACTCGGACTGGCTGCTGAGCACTGCCGTAGGAAGCGGACACGGCTGGATATCCATTGCGGACAGAACCGCTGTTGCCGCCGTAAGCGAGCATTTTCCGAACGACGAAAGGTCGTTTATTACAAGCGCCTTGCTCTGCATTTTGTTTCCCCCCTTTATTTACATTGGAATTGTATCACATTACTGTGCTTGAAAAAATAGACAGTTTATGTAAAAACAATGGGTACAGTTATAACTCAAAAAAGCAGCGGCCGTAAAAACAGCCGCCGCGAAATTAAAAACTTGGCTTACGAATAAACCGCCATGAGCTTTGCGCCGTTGATGAGCTTGCCTGATGAAGCGTCGGCGTATGGCTTATCGTCTACGTCGGTGAGTACCTCAAAGGTGAACGCGGGCTCGGTTGTGCCTGTCTTAAGTACCTCGTACTCAACAACAAGGAACTCATAGCCCGGCGAGCTGAAATCGTAGCCGCTGAGATCCGAGCCGTTGAACACAACGCGGTCGTTAAGGTTGTTGTTGATGATAGAGCTGTAGGTTGCGGGCGCAACAAGATAAGAGTTGGTCTTTTTGAGCATTGAGGAGTCAAAGCTGAGTTCTCCCTGGAAGTTGAGCATTGTCTGGGGAACCTCAAGGAAATATGTGCAGACTACCTTGTCGCCGACCTTGTATTCCTTACCGCCTATCGTAAGAGCTTTTGCGGAGGTATCGGCGCTCGACTTCTTTGTTGTGCTTACCGTTTTCGCTCCCGAGGGAGTTTTTGTTCTTGAACCGTCGGATTTTGAGGAGGTATCCGACTTCTGTGAGCCGCCCTGGGATTTTGATGAGGTATCGGACTTCTGCGAGCCGCCCTGGGATTTTGATGAAGTATCCGACTTCTGCGAACCGCTTTCCGTTTTTGACTTCTGCTCGGAGCCGCTGCTCTGCTTTTTGTCGGCATCGGTTTTATCGGCTTCCGTGGCGGAAATAAAGTTGCCCTTTTCGTCGGTGATGGGCTGTCCGTTTTCGTCAACAAGAATACCGCTCACTACCTCGGTAACGACCTGGGTTTCTTTTGTGTCGCCCGAGCCTGAGCTTGAGCTGTCGGATTTGCCGCAGCCTGTCATAACGCCTGCGATCAGCGCGGTTGCCGTAAGAGCGGCAAATACGCCTTTAAAAATGTGATTTTTTGTTTTGGTCATATAACCACTTCCTTTTCTGAATTGCTTTTCATGCATACCTTCTAACCGTATTGATATGCGGTTAGACATTATTATAACAAATTTTTTTGAAAAAATAAAGTGAAAATTAAAAAATAGTACAAATTTGTTAAATTGTACTTGCTTATGTGAAAACCGTGTGATAGAATGAAGCCAAACAATAAAAATAACAATTGAAAGGCAGGAGATATCTATGAAAAAAGCAGCGGCAATTTTACTTTCGGCTATTATGGCGCTCGGCTGTATGTCGGTATCCGCGGTAAGCGCTGAGGAAACAGGGTCCGGGGCTGCGGCTAAGCCCTCGGCATTCGCTTCTCAGCAGGCGCTGTACGCTCACGCGGTAACAGGCTCAAACGACAGCGAGGCATGGCAGGCGTGGCAGAGCGTCCACGACGAGAAAATGAGCGTGTCAAATTCAACCGAGAAGTACTTTTTCCTTCCAACCTCTGCCGATACTGAGCAGGTCGACGTCTACAACGGCTTTACGTCATCGGTAACGCTTAACGGCGTTACTATTGCGGCGGGCGAGACCGAAACAGTGCCCTACAGCGCGTCGCAGAGCTACAGCGTTACGGCAAGCGGAAAAACATATACATTAAAGTATATGAAATCAAACGCCGAGGCTGCTGTTTATGTAAACAACCCCGACGCCGACGGCAGCGGAACCGACCTTATGTCATACCTGAACGCCGACAAGGAGAACAAGGCGACCGCAACGGGCGCGATCGTTGACGCTGAAGGCAAAATCGACAACACAACCATCAAGAAAATCAAGGGACGCGGCAACACCTCGTGGGCAAAGCCGAAAAAGGGCTATAATATCACCTACGACAAGAAGGTGTCGATAGCGGGCATGGCTAAGAATAAAAAGTATTCTATTTTGCCCAACTATCAGGACGATTCGCTCTCGCGCAACCGTATTCTGTATGACCTTTCGGACGCGGTGGGAATGCCCTACGCCTCCGACTCGCGCTATGTTGACTTTTATGTAAACGGCTTCTACTGGGGCTCTTACCAGATGACAGAAAAGGTCGAGGCGGGCAGCCTTGTGACCGATGTTTCCGACACCGATTACCTCAACGATGACGGCACTATAAAGGACGACTTCTCGTTTATCGCCGAGGTTGACGCAAGCGCCGACGATACCGATTACTATGTGACCTGCGACGGCGGAATAAAAATCACCATCAAGTCCCCGGAGATCGACCCCGGAAAACCCGGCTACGACGAGGTAAAGGCGTATGTAGCCGAGAAATTCAATAAGCTCATTTCAACCTGCCGCACGGCTATCCGCAACAGCTCGACCTCAATAGCTGATCTTATCGACCTCGACTCCGCCGCAAAGCTCTATCTGATAAACGAGCTCGGCAAAAACTGGGACGCGGGCGTTTCAAGCACCTTCCTCACATATAAGCCCGACGAAAACGGCAGCTATAAGTTCTTCGGCTCGCCCGTCTGGGATTACGACAACTCGCTGGGCAACGCGGTGGGCGTAAGCCACGACTTAAACAGCATGGGCGTTAGCGACTATGAGAAGCCCACGGGCTGGTGGTGCCGCTACAAGGGAAAAAGCAGCAGCGAGACCATGTCCTACAACATAATCAACAACCTCGCCCGCAACAAGGAAGTCCTTGCAACCGCGGCTCAGGTTTGGTTTGATGACTTTATGCCCGCTATCAATTATTTCAGCGGAAAAACCGAAAATCCGTATATATCGAACGAGCTTTACACCGCCGCAAAATACTACGGCAGTCTTGCCGACAGCGCCGCTATGAACTACAAGAGCGGCTGGCTTTTGAACACGGGCAGCTGGATCGCCTCGCACAGCTCATTAAAGAAGGCGAGCTTTGACTTCTACAAGGGAACGTACACCGAGGCTTCATCATCTACACGCTATAATGCGAACTTTACGGATATGTTCAACTACGCCTGCGACTGGATGACGACCCGCGCGGCATGGCTTTCAAATCAGATGTACGCCGATTACAACGGCTCAAAGGTCAAATATGACGTTGACCGCAGCGGCGTTTTCGATATCAACGACATCACCGAGATTCAGCGCTATCTCGCCGAGTTTACCGACCTTGACGCGCTTCAGTATGAAATAGCTAACGTAAATCTTGACGACAAGCTGACTATTACCGACGTTACCGCTCTGGCAAGAATAAAGGCGGGCTATGTTCAGTAGAATCCCGATCCCGACCCCGACCCCGATGATAAGCTGATCGCCACATTCGTAAACACCCTTGACTGGGAGGGCACTATCAACGTTTATTACTACGGAAGCGGCAATTATCCGCTTTCATGGCCGGGAACAGCGATGACACAGATCGCCGATATCGACGGACACAACGCTTATTCGGCAGAGATCCCCGATTATGTTGAGTATGTTATCTTCGACAACGGAACCGTCCAGACCGATAAGATAGCGTTTGACGGAAAATCGCACACTTACCGCGCGGTCGATCAGGTTAACGAAAAGGGAAGATACCTCTACACGATTGACTGATATAAATAATTATTGCTTCGGCTCAAAACTCTTTGCGGTTTTGAGCCGATTCTTTTTGAAAAAGCATTGACAGAAAAACCGCTGTATTATATAATAAATAAGTAAAAATATATAATTTTACCACAAAAGGAGTGTATATTATGGCGCTTTATGACGAAAACCTGTTGAAAAGCGAGCAAGCAAAAATTGAGGAATGCTACGCCAAAATCGGCGAGCAGTACTATGCCGCCCACAAGGACGACGATAATGCCGAGTTCCCCGGGCTGATCGGCGCGGTCAAGGCGAGCGAAAAGGCTATTGAGGATCACAAAGAGGCTGTCCGCAAGGCTGAGGAGCAGGCGGAGCTCGAGCGCAGAAACAAGGAGCTTTTGGAGAAAGAGCTTATGCTCTGCCCCAAGTGCGGCGCCGAGATTTACTTCAAGTCGATTTTCTGCAACTTCTGCGGCTTTAAGGTCGTTTCCGACGAACCCAAAGCCGAGGAGCCCAAAGCCGAGGAACCCAAAGCTGAGGACCCCAAAGCTGAGGACCCCAAAGCCGAGGAGCCTGTTTTTGCAGCGCCTCCCACAAAGATATATGAAGCCGAGCCCAAGGCGGAAAAGGTTTGCCCCAAGTGCGGAGCCGTTCTTGAGGACGAGTGCATGTTCTGCACCGAATGCGGCGCCCGCGTTGAGGCTGAGGAAGCCGCTCCCGCGCCCGCTGAGGCGCCTGCTGCCGAAGGCGGCGTAAGATTCTGCACCGAATGCGGCTTTAAGTCCACCGACTCCGAGGCTGTTTTCTGCAATAACTGCGGCGCGCGCCTGCCCGCTGCCGACTCAAGCGCCAAGAGCGTTCCCGCGGGAAAGAAATGCCCGGCTTGCGGATTTACCACAACCGATCCCGAGGTATTCTTCTGCATTGAGTGCGGACATAAGCTATAATTTATCACATCGCGGCAGTTATGCCCGCACTCTGCGTTTTGAGTGGGGTGTATTTGCCGCGTTTTCTTTTAATGCTAAAAAGACGGTAAAAAGCCGAAGATCCTTGGCGGCGCGGTACCCGGGGTGCTGCACTGTAATACTAAAAAAAGGAATGAAAGTATGAAAATAAGCAACAAGGTTTCACGTATCGCGCTGGCGGCGATCATTATAGTCAGCCTGTCATTAAGCTTTATCTTTATGGCGGTCAAGCAGGGCTATCACGAGGACGAGCTGCTGACATATAATCTGGCAAATTCCTCAAAGCAGCTCGGCGTGGACGGCGAATGGAACTCGCCCGACGACTTCAACGAATACCTCACCGCGGGCGAGCACCGCTTTGACTACGGAAATGTGTATCATAATCAGGTTGTCGACGCGTCGCACCCTCCGCTCTATTACGCGCTGGTGCATACCGTCTGCTCGTTCTTCCCGGGCGTTTTCAGCCGCTGGCTGGCGTTTGCGATAAACGTTGTGATGATGACCGGCTCGCTTATATTGCTGTATAAAATCGGAAAGCGCGTCACGGGCAATAATCTTTACGCGCTGATAGGCGTCGGAGGCTACGCGCTTAGCATAGCCTGCATAACAACTACTATCTATCTGCGCATGTACGCTTCGCTCACCTTCTGGGTGCTCATGTTCCTGTACGTCACACTGCGCATGTATGACAGGAAAAACGAAATCAAGATCCTTGACTGCGCCCTGCTTTTGGTTACGGTCGTGGCGGGCGTGCTGACGCAGTATTATTTCATCCTCTGCGCCGGGCTTATCGGCCTTGTTATGCTTATTTATAAAATCAAGGACCGCTATATCAAAAGCCTTATCGCCTATGCAGCTGTTGCCTTTGCCGGAGCCGGAATAGCGCTGGCTGTTTACCCGTACATCATAACAAACGTACTGGGCGGCAACCGCGGCTTCGGCTCGCTTAAAATGGACATCGACACAATAACTATTGTGACATATTTCTGGTACAAGGTGGTCTGCTATATAATGCTGCTCGCCAAGGACATGTTCCTCGGTCAGGGCTGGCTGCTGGGCTTGTGCACGGGCTTTTTGCTTGCGGCGTACATCTGCATGCGCTTTATCAAAAAGAAAAAGCTGCCGCGTAAAGCGTGGTTCATCATCGTTCCGGGCGCGGTTTACTTCATCTTTATCGCGCTTGTATCGCCATTCAACAGCGACCGCTACGTTATGGCGTGCCTGCCGCTCATTTCGCTGATATTCAGCTATGGGTTTATCAAGGCCGTTAATTTCTCGCGCGTCGGCAAAAAGAACAAAAAGGCTGTGCTTGCGGTTCCGGCGTGCATCGTGGCGGCAAGCGCTCTGGCGTTTATCCCCGTTAAACCCTACTACATTTACGGCGAGACAAATCTTTACGATACAAAAACCGATAACTGCGTATTTGTCGGCACGGCTATGATGGAGTGGAACAAGTGCATCGACAAGTTTATGAACTACGACAGCGTTATGATAGCCAAGACGACCGAGATGTCAAAAACCCTGTACGACGAGCTTGACGAGTTCGCCCAGAGCAGGGGAGTCATCACAAACGGAAAGGTCGGAAAGCTTGCCGAGAGCTTTATGACAAACGGCGACGTCGAGCGCAAGGAGAGCGACAGCATCGACAAAATGACCTCCGACGAAAAGCTCAGAGGGCTCAGCGAGGTCACGGTGTACATTTCGCGCCTTGCCGACAGCGACTATGTCATAGATAAAATCACAAAGAACACCGACCTGAAAAAGTACGATATCATTCAGAAAGACAGACAGTTTGAGGAGTTCTTCAACTGGTACGACTATTTTGTTGAAACCGAGTCATACTGTAATGTTTACAGATTCTATAAATAACCGAAGGGAGATACAAATATGGCTAAATTCTGCGGAAAATGCGGCTCGCCTCTTGATGAAAGCGGCGTCTGCCCGAAATGCGACGCTCAAAAAGTGATCAAAACCGAAAAGACAACTGCGGCTGATGAGGTTTACGCTCAGCCTGCTTATGAAGCCGCGCCGGGAGTTCAGCCTATTGAAGCTCCCGCGCCCGCGAAAAAGGGCATTCCGAAAAAGCCGATCATAATAGCGGCCGCCGCGGTCGCTGTGATCGGCGTACTGGTGTTCTGCGCGTTCTTCTTCCACTGGTTCGGCCTGGGCAAGTCCGGCGGCGGTATTGCCACCTCACAGCAACAGTCGTTTGTAAAAACCTCTTACGGCAATGTTTACAGCGGACTTAACATAAGCGAGGTAAGCGAGGAGCCGGCTAATATTGATGACATGACGATAACCTCCGGCGATGAGGCGCTTAAGCTGTACTCAACGTCAGTCGCCAAGGACGGCGATACCTTCTACGGCAGGAACGGAAGTAACCGTGATCTTGTCAAGATGACCGTTAAGGGTAAAAACTCAGGCGAAATTGAGCCGTGGGTAAGCGAGGAACAGCTTAAAAACAGCGTTTTAGGATCAGACGGCGGCAAAAGGTACGCGTACGATATCGGCGGCTTCTTTGCGGACGGCGAATATATTTACGGCTATGTCGCAGGCTCTGCCGATTTAATGGCAAGCCACTACGACCTTAACTACCGCCTTTTCAGAATAAGCAAAAGCGGAGATACCATTGAATTTGTCGGCGACGAAAGCGTGCGCGCTTATGAGTTTGTTGAGAGCGACGGCTGGATCTATTATGTCGACAACGGCTATACCTACGAGAGCGGCAGACCCGATTATGATACAAGCCGCGTAGGCATTTATAAAATCAAGACCGACGGAAGCGGCAAAACAAAGCTTTCGGGCGATTTTGAGGGCGAAAAGGGAAGTTATAAGGACAGAAACTACGGCAATGCGGCGGCTCTTACCGTAAGCGGCAGCAAGCTTTACTTCCTCGACTTAACAAGCGGCGAGTCACGCCTTGCGCGCATGAGCCTTGACGGCTCCGGCGCCGAGATCCTTACCCGTGAAAAGGCGGGCAAGTACACGATTGACGAAAAGAACGACGTCATTTATTACATAGCCACCGATTATTATAATGTTTCCATGGATGTGAAAAAGCTCTGCAAGCTTGACCTCGGCACAAAGGAGGTTGAAGTCTGCGAAAACGTTCAGGTCGCCACCATATTCTATTCAATGACATATGACGACGGATACCTGTATTTTGACTGCGACGGCACTGTTATGAACGGCAAGTATAAGCGCTTCAGCGTTTCGTCGGGCGAGCTGCAGAGGATCAAGTACACCGACAACCGAGTGGTCGAGTATGACGATTACGGCTTCGAGAAGGTGGTCGGCGACGGAGGCCGCACGGTTTGCTGGGAAAGCACGGGCAGCGACAAAATCTGATTTATGACAATAACCGAAAGGTGAAAGGAGAGACTATGGCAAAATTTTGCGGAAAATGCGGCTCGCCTCTTGATGAAAACGGCGTGTGCCGAAAGTGCGGAGCTTCCGTTTTTACCGAGGCGGATAAAACAGGCAAAAATCCTTTTCACGATAGCGCGTCCGCGCCAAAGAAAAAGGGCTTCCAAAAAAAGATAATAATAGCGGCCGCTGCCGTTGTTGTCATCGGCGCTCTGGTGTTCTGCGCCTTCTTCTTCCACTGGTTCGGCTTGGGTGCGCAGAGTAAAAAAGACATTGTGACCTCTCAGGGCAAGGCGTGCTTTGACACGTCATACGGAAAGTATTACCGCGATATCAATATCGAAGGCATCGGCACAGAGGACAAAGTTCCCGACGGGACTCTTGTTGATGATGAGTTGAAAAAGGTGACTTTGCTTCCGAGCTTCGCTCAGGACGGCGACACCTTCTACGGAAAGCATGAGATATCGGAGCAGCTCTGCAAATTCACCGTTACAGGCAAAGACACCGCCTGCAAGGTTGAGCAGTGGGTAAGCGAGGAACAGCTTAAAAACAGCGTTTTGAAAGTTGACGGCAATGTGGGCTATGAGTACGCTTACGGCAACTTTATCGCCGACGGCGATTACGTTTACAACCGCGTAAACTCATACAAAAGCAAGGAAAAAGAGCGGTACGGGCTTAATTACCGTATTTTCAGAATAAGCAAAAGCGGCGATACTATTGAGTTTGTCGGCGACGAAAACGTGCGCGCAAGCGATCTTGTTGTCAGCGACGGCTGGGTTTATTATGTCGACAACGGCTACACGGTCATGGACGATAAGGTGAAGCTCGACGAAACACGCATAGGTATTTATAAAATCAAGGCGGACGGAAGCGAAAAGACAAAGCTTGTGACTGCCACCGCAAAGCAGTATTATATCAGTAAGTCAGAGCCGTACAGCTGCGCATGCGCATTGACTGTGTATAATGGCAAGCTTTATTATCTCTTTAATTCAGGCGATGATTATCTTCCGTATTGCGTGGATCTCGACGGCTCGAACCAGGAGCTTCTCTGCTCACGTGACGCGTGCGCGTTTGCCATTGACGGCGAAAACAACACGATGTACTTTTTGGCTTCCGATAAAACAGGCAGGGTTTTGGTAAACAAGCTCGATTTGGAAAACAGACAGGTTTTTGAATACAACAAAGAGCTGCCGAAAAACGACACGGAAATCAAAATTTCTTACTACAGCGGATATTTATATATTGTTACAAAGGACTTCCGCAGGATGGATGTTTCGTCGGGTGAGACTCAGCGCTTTGAAACAAACACTGAAAAAGCGGCGCTTTATGACGACGACGGCTTCCAAAAGGATGTAGTTGATTATTCTTCGACATGCCGCTGGAAAGTGATAACCTAAAAAGCCGCGCGTTTGGCGGCTTGACAAAAACCTCGATTTGATTTAGGATAATAACGGGAAATGGATTATTTGGAAACCGAAAAGGGGAATGAAAGTGATTGACAGAGAAAAACGTAAAAATGAGCTGGGGCTTGTATTTTCGGGCGGCGGCTTGCAGGGTATAGCGCATATCGGCGCTGTACGCGCTCTTTACGAGCTGGGCATCCGTCCGCAATATGTAGCGGGAACAAGCTCGGGCTCGGCTATGGCGGCTCTTACGGCAATGGGCTACAGCGCCGACGAAATGCAGGCGTTCGCCGAAAAATACTGGACGACCCTTGCCGATTTCAGGCCGGTGCCTATCGTAAAGGAGCTCGCGTCGCTTAAGTTCAGCAAAAAGAACCAGAAAGACGGCCTTAAGGACGGGGAAATTATCTCCGGTATCATCAAGGAGTCGATGGACGCAAAGGGCATTAAGGGCTTTGAGGATCTGCCTATAAATCTGTCTATTTGCACAAACGACACCTACACTACCGACGAGTGCATTTTTACCACCCTTGACGAGGGGCTTCAAACCGACCATATCCACTACATAACGGGCGCGCCTCTTGAGCTTGCGGTGCGCGCGAGCATGACCTTCCCGGCGATTTACACCACCTGCAGCTACAAGCAGTATAATTTTATCGACGGCGGCTCAAAGGACAACCTGCCTACAAAAATCATGCGCGACATGGGCGTTGGCAAGGTGCTTGCGATTGCCTTTGACGTTATGGATTATGTGCCCGAAACAGGGCTTGAGGGTATGCTCAAGGTGGTATGGCGCGCGCTCGACCTTTATTCGGTAAACAGCACGCGCGAATCAAAAAAGCTCGCCGACTACGTCGTTGAAATAAAAAACAGCAAAACGGCTATTTTCTCAATGGAGAATATCGATCTCACCATTCAGGAGGGCTACGACTGCGTTATGAAGTGCAGGGACGACTTGCTCAGATTGTTTAATACTAATTTCCATTAAAACGCTTTAATACAGATGTTAGCGGAAAATTCAGCAGAACAAGGCGGAGGACGCAGGAATCCTGACGGATTCCGAGGACGGGCTCAGTCCCGCTTTGGGGCTGAGCCTGAATTTTTATATGTCAATTAAAACTTGATTTTTTCGGCTATATACGCGTTGAGCTCGTCGATCTTAACGCGCTCCTGCTGCATTGTGTCGCGGTCGCGCACTGTAACGCAGCCGTCCTCGATCGAATCGAAGTCGTAGGTTACGCAGAAGGGAGTACCGATCTCGTCCTGACGGCGGTAGCGCTTTCCGATTGAGCCTGTTTCGTCAAAGTCTGTCATAAAGTCCTTGGACAGCATATCGGCGACCTCGCCTGCCTTTTCACTGAGCTTTTTGCTGAGCGGAAGCACCGCTGCCTTGAAGGGAGCAAGCGCCGGGTGCAGGTGCATAACGACGCGGGTGTCCTTTTCGTCGATCTGCTCCTCGTCGTAAGCCTCAACTACAATAGCGAGGAAAAGACGCTCTACGCCGAGTGACGGCTCGATAACATAGGGAACATAGCGCTCGTTTGTTGTCTGGTCAAAGTAGTCAAGCGCCTTGCCGCTTGTGTTGATGTGCTGGGTGAGGTCGTAGTCGGTTCTGTCAGCAATGCCCCAAAGCTCGCCCCAGCCGAAGGGGAACAGGTACTCAAAGTCGGTCGTAGCCTTTGAGTAGAAGCTCAGCTCCTCCTGCTCGTGGTCGCGCAGTCTGAGGTTCTCGGGCTTTATGTTGAGCGAGTACAGGAAGTCGCGGCAGAAGCTGCGCCAGTAGTCGAACCACTCTAAGTCTGTGCCGGGCTTGCAGAAGAACTCAAGCTCCATCTGCTCAAACTCGCGCACGCGGAAAATAAAGTTGCCGGGTGTGATCTCGTTGCGGAAGGATTTACCTACCTGGGCAACGCCGAACGGGACCTTTTTGCGGGTGGTGCGCTGAATGTTCGAGAAGTTTACAAAAATGCCCTGAGCTGTTTCGGGGCGGAGATAAAGCTCGTTTTTGGTGCCCTCGGTAACGCCCTGGAAGGTCTTGAACATCAGGTTGAACTGACGGATGTCGGTGAAATTATGCTTTCCGCAGTTGGGGCAGGGTATGCTTTTTTCCTTGATGTAGTCCATCATCTGCTCGTTTGACCAGCCGGCTACGTTTGTGCCGTCAAAGTCCTCAATGAGGTTGTCGGCGCGGTGGCGTGTTTTGCATTCCTTGCAGTCCATAAGCGGGTCGGAAAAGCCGCCCAGGTGACCGGAGGCTATCCAGGTCTGGGGGTTCATAAGAATAGCGGAGTCAAGGCCGACGTTGTACTTGTTTTCCTGTACAAACTTTTTAAGCCATGCCTGCTTTATGTTGTTTTTAAGAGCCATGCCCAAAGGGCCGAAGTCCCAGGTGTTGGCAAGGCCGCCGTAAATTTCGGAGCCGGGGTAAACAAAGCCTCTGCCTTTACACAGGGCAACTATTTTGTCCATGGTTTTTTTCTGGTTTTCCATATTATTCCCTCACTTGTTATCGGTTTATCCTATAAATTTTACTATCTATTGCCCTCTTTGTCAAGATGAAAACTGGATTTTAGCCCCCAAATCCGCAAAGCGATCAAGCGCCTTTCAGCTGAATTACGCAACTCAATGTGCACGGTTACCGAAAGTTTAAAAAATCATAACAAAAATTCTAAAAAACTATTGTAAAAAATATTATTTTGAGATATAATGTAATTACTCAAAATATGAGTTACTATCAAAAAGGAGGAATTTAGCGATGAGAAAATCATCAAAGGTCATCAGTCTGGCACTTTCAGGCTTGATGGCAACTTCGTGCTTTAGCATGGTAGCTGCTTCCGCTGCGCAGGTTGACGCCGATTCTACAGGCGTTATGACTGCTGCCGAGAGACAAGCCGCGGGTCATCAGCTTGTATTTTTCCGGTTCCCCGACAAAGCTTGGGGCGACAACGCAAAAGTAAAATACAACGCTAAAAATCATACCTGCAACGTTTTCTGTAACTACTATGCTTATTACGGCAACAAAGGCGAAGTAAAGGAAAGCGCTTGGGAGGCTCCTTCGACCTCGATGTACAAGGATGCTAAAGGCGACAGCCTTTACTACTTCGACATCACCGAGTCCGGCAAGGGCGAGTTAGAGGAAGGCGCTGATTACGGCGTTCTGTTCTCAACAAAGGCAAACGCCGGCCAGGCAGACCTGCTTCAGCCGAACACCGACGGTTATCAGACCTGCGACATGTACTTTAATACAACATGTCTCGGTACTACCTATCACATCGTAGAGCCCGCTTCAAAGGCTACCGTTCGTGAGAATACCGCTAACTCTCAGAAGATCGACTACCTCGGCACCAACGACGCCGCAGGCCAGTCTGTTAGAAAGGTATCTACCCTCTGCGCTTATATCGACGGCGCAAAGGCAGGCAACTCTCCCGACGCTCTGGAAATGGCTAACGCTCTCCAGACATATCTCCCCAACTCCGTAAACGAACCCTCATTCACATGGGCAAAGATCAAGCCCGTTATTGAGAAGTTCGGCGCTTCCGCTCAGGATGTTTACGACCTGTACGTTGAGAAGTACGGCGCAAAGCACGACGAGGGCGTTCAGTATGTACACGTTGACGGCGCTGACGACTTAAAGGCTGACGGCACCCTCAAGGATTGCTACAGATACACCTCTATCACCACAAAAGAGATCGACGAGGCTACAGGCGTTGAGAAGGAAAAAGTTACAAAGTATCCCGACTTCGACCTCGTTAGAGAAAGACTTAACCTTCCCGACGAGCCCGTTGTTGTTGACATCGACAGCGTTGCGGCTTCAATGGACGGCGAAGTAACACCCGAAGAGGCTCTGCCCACAGTTTCAGGCTTAGTAGGCGGAAACTACACTTCATCTGCGGTTTGGACTCCCGAGGACGAGACCGCTGATTACAGCACCGAGTACACCCTTACAGTAACATTTACCGCTGACGAAGGCTATCAGTTCACCGACGCTACAACCGCTACTCTTAACGACAAGGCGTTTGACAAGGTTGAGCTCGCTGACGGCAAGCTGGTTGCTACCGCTACCTTCAAAACAGAAGACGAGCCCGTTCCTGCCGACACCTTCGTTGTAGCAGGTACTCCCGCTGAGATCTTCGGCACTGCTTGGGACGCTACAAACGAGGCTAACCTCATGACCGCTAACGACGACGGCACCTACACCAAGGATTACACCGTTGACAAGGCATTTGACGTAGTTCAGCTCAAGGCTGTTAAGAACGGCGCAGACTGGTACGGCGATGAGACCGGCAACAACGCTACCTTTGCTCTTACAGGCGCAGGTACATTCACAGTAACCGCTGCTCCTACCGAGGACGGATATGCAGTATCCGTAAGCGGCGACAACGTTGGTGAGGTTAAGTTTGAAGTTGGCACCGTATTCGCAGTAGGTAACGGCGAAGGCGCATGGCTCAACGGCGCAGCTTGGGATCCCGCTTTTGCATCCAACGAGATGACAGAAGTTGCAGAGGGCGTATGGGAGATCGAGTTTGCCAACGTTCCCGACGGCTTTGAGCGTCAGATCAAGTTTGCTATCGACGGCGCATGGACACACAACTTCGGCGCACCCAAGGAAGATGTTCCCGAGTTTGAGAGCGGCGTTACATTTGAC
>ONMK01000020.1 GCA_900318905.1 uncultured Eubacteriales bacterium
CTTTTTTCGCGCGTAATCCTGCATCGCTCTTGCTGCGAGCGCCTCGTCCTTATTGAAGGTCTTGCCCTCGGTAGTAAGGTTCGCGGCGCGCTTCATGCAGAGCGTGTGAACAGTAACGCATTCTGCTCCCAGCTCATCGGTTACAGTGTCGAGAGAGTGCTTAAAGCCCTCGACGGTATCGGTCGGAAGCCCCGCGATAAGATCGGTGTTGATGTTGTCAAAGCCGCAGCGCCTTGCCGTTTCAAAAGCCTTAAAAAACTGCTCTGAAGTGTGCTTTCTTCCTATCGCGCTGAGGACGCTGTCGCTTAATGTCTGAGGGTTTATGCTGATCCTGTCAACTTTATTTTCTTTTAAGGCAAAAAGCTTTTCCTCATCTATTGTATCGGGGCGCCCTGCCTCAACGGTAAACTCGCGGCAGGTCGACATGTCGAAATTCTCATTGACAGCGCTCAAAACGCGGTTGAGCTGCTCCGCGCTGAGCGTTGTGGGCGTGCCTCCGCCGAAATATACGCTTTCAAGCCTCAGCCCCAGCCCGTTCGCTATTTTGGCAGTCGCTATTAATTCTTTGCAGAGCAAATCTGTATAAGGCTCGATAAGCTTTTTTGCCCTCTCGACCGACGACATTACAAACGAGCAGTAGCTGCACCTCGACGGGCAGAACGGAATTCCGACATAAAGGCTGAACGATTCGGGGCGCGAAAGCGATAGGATACGCCGCTCGTTTTTTTCGGTCAGTTTTGCAAGCTCATAACGCCCGCGGCTGACAAAATATTCGTTTAAAAACCGCCGCTCTGCCTCTGCCTCGCCCGATTCGCCGACGATTTTTCTGAAAAGCTTTATCGGGCGCACGCCCGTAAGCAAGCCCCAAGCCTGCTCAATCGAGCTGAATTTTACCAAAGACTTGTACACAAACTGAACCGTGCGCAGCTCATTTTCGGCGTTGTCGGGTGATTTTTCCGCAAAGCTCTCCTCGGCAAAATCATCGATCTTAACGCGGACGGTTATGTTTTTTCCCAGCTCTGTATAAATATATGGCTGTGTTACCTGTGAAAACTCCCTGTAAACCGTAATTTTTTCATCGGGGAAAAACAGCCTTGCCAGGTTTTCAAGCTCAAACCAGAAGGTGTTGTTTTTGACATATAAATTCATTTACAGCCGCCTCATAAGTGGATTAAAACTGCGCTCGTGCCCGAGGTCGGTAAGAGGTCCGTGACCGGGTATGATTATTATAATCGTCGCCTGTTTCGAGGTCGGTTCTGCCGTATGATTCCCTGAAAATCAAATCGCCCGCGAGCATTATTTCGTCAAAGAGAAAAATGCCGCAGCCCTGAGTGTGACCGGGGGTATATAGATAAGTTATTTCTGTTTCACCGAGGCTGAATTTTTCGCCGTCATCGAGCAGAATATCGGCGTCAAACGGCGTAAACGGAATTTTGTGGCGTTTTGTGCCGTTAAGCTCGGTATCGCGCAGGAAAACCGCGTTGTGCTTACCCGTGACTACCTTTGCGCCGTACTTGTCGGCAAGCTGCTTTGCGTAGCAGATGTGGTCGTAATGACCGTGAGTAAGCAGCACATACTCAAGCTTTCCGCCGTCCTTTTCTATCTGAGCCTCAAGCGACTTTGACTGAGCGCCCGGGTCGCTGACAGCCGCCTTGCCCGTCGCCTCATCAACAAGGTAGCAGCAGTTTGTTTCAAGCATTGTGACAGGATATATTTTAACGTTGATCATCTTTTCAAATCCTTTGAGTTAATGTCGATTGTAACGGGGCCGTCGTTTATCAGGCTCACCTGCATATCCGCGCCGAAAATGCCCTTTTCCACCTTTTTTACGCCGTTTTGAAGCAGCCTTTGGCAAAAGAACTCATACAGCGGCTCGGCGGTTTCGGGGCGCGCCGCACCGATAAAGCTTGGGCGCCTTCCGTGCGAGCAGTCGGCGCAGAGCGTAAAGTTTGAGATAACCAGCACCTCGCCGCCGACGTCGGCAAGCGAAAGATTCATCTTGTCATTTTGGTCGGTAAAAATGCGCAGCCCCGCTATTTTATCAGCCAGTACCGACGCCTCTTTTTCGTCGTCGCCCTGCTCAACTCCGAGCAGAATCAAAAAGCCCTGTGATATTTCTCCGACGACAGCGCCGTCGACCGTTACCGAAGCGCATGTCACGCGCTGCAGAATTGCTTTCATATGGAATACTCCTATAATCTTTTGATCTCTTCAATTCCGTTGATGTCGGAAAGTCTGGAAATAACACCTCTGAGGTGATCCCTTCCGGCAACGTCAATAGTGATAGTTACAACCGCCTTGCCGTCCTTAAGCTCGCGTGAATTTAGGGTGTGGATGAATATATGCATGTTCGAGAGCTGGATTGTGACGTCAGCAAGCAGCCCCGTGCGGTCGGCGGCAATGATTTGCAGCGTGCTGCGGAACGCCTCGCCCGCCTCGATTTCCCAGCGAGCGGAAACCCAGCGCTCGGGCTCCTCGCAATCATTCAGATTTTTCGGAACGTTTGTGCAGCCGCGCTTATGGATAGAAACGCCGTAGCCGCGCGTGATGTAACCGATAATATCATCGCCCGGAAGCGGGTTGCAGCAGTTGGAAAACTTGACGAGAACGTCGTCGTTGCCCTCGATAATGACACCCGAGGATACTTTTTTGCGCCTTACGGGAGCCTGTGGGACCGTGATTTTTTCAATATCCTTAGCGTAGGTCTTTTGATACTCCTCTTTCAGGCGCGGCATGATTTTCCAGAGCTGGATTCCGCCGTAGCCGACAGCCGCGTAGAAGTCGTCGAGCGTGTTGTACTGCTTTTTCATGCTGACGCTCTTAAAGAACTCGGCCATTTCCTCATCGTTGAGGTTAATACCCTGACGCTTGAACTCGCGGTCAACCATCTGCTTACCCTCAACTATATTCTCGTCGCGCTTTTCATGCTTGAACCAAGCGCGGATTTTTGATTTAGCCGAGGCGGTTTTGCAGATGTCGATCCACGCGCGGTTTGGGTGCTCCTCTTTTTGGGTTATGATCTCACAGATTTCGCCGTTTTTAAGCTTGTGGTCGATAGGCACTATTTTGCCGTTGATTTTAGCGCCCACCATGCGGTGACCTACCTGGGTGTGGATCTGATAAGCCAGATCGATAGGAGTCGAGCCGCGCGTAAGGCTGATAACGTCCCTTGCCGCCCGACTTCATTCCGAGCTTGTATTTCCAGTGAGCCGCGATACCGTATTCGGCGGTGTAGTGCATTTCCCATGTGCGTATCTGCACCTCAAACGGAATTGCCTTTTTGTCGAGAACCGTGGTGTGAAGGCTGCGGTACATATTCTGTTTGGGCATGGAGATGTAGTCTTTAAAGCGGTTTGGGATTGGCTTGAAAATATCGTGCACAACGCCCAGAACATTGTAGCAGTCGGACACATTATCGACGATAACGCGCACCGCAAAAACATCATAAATTTCATTTATGCTCTGATTGCGCATAATGGTCTTGCGGTAAATGCTGTTAATGCTCTTTACCCTGCCGCTGATATAAACATTTGGGATAGTATTCTTTGTTTTTTCAAGGATCTGCTCCTTGATGGATTCGATAAACCGCTCTCTTTCCGCTTCTTCAAGCATCAGCGCGTCCTCGATCTCCTTGTAACCTATGGGGTCAAGGTATTGAAGCGAACGGTCTTCAAGCTCTTCCTTTAATGTTTTGATACCGAGGCGGTGAGCAATCGGCGCGTAAACCTGCATATTCTCAACGGACTTATCCCTGCGCTTTTGTTCCGGCATACAGTCCATGGTGCGCATGTTGTGAAGGCGGTCGGCAAGCTTTATGATAATTACGCGGATGTCATCAGCCATAGCGATAAGCATTTTGCGTATGCTTTCAGCCTGCTGTTCCTCGCGGGTGGAGTACGGGATTTTTGAGATTTTGGTAACACCGTCGATCAGTTTTGCCACATCGTCTCCGAAAATCCTGCGGATCTCATCGAGCATAACAGGGGTATCCTCTACAACGTCGTGCAGAAGCGAGCCGCAGATGCTGTCGGTATCAAGGCCGAGCTCCGCGATAATACACGCAACGGATGTAGGGTGTAGAATATAAGGAATTCCCGACACCCTGCGCTGATCGCCGTGCGATTTTTCGGCAAACTCGTATGCCGCTTTTATTTTTTCCATATCATAGGAGTTTCCGGAGCGGGACAAAATGCCCAGCAGCTCTTGAAAATCCTGATAGTGAGCCACATTGGAAAATCTGCTCATTGTGTTACCTCTCTGAGTTTCTTTATGATCGAAGCCGATTCCAAATCGACCTTTTGAGTTGTTTTAACAAGCTCGATTTTACAGCTTTTCATTCCTTCTCTTATGCGGATAAGCCCAAGCTCGTTCATCGACTCAAGAGCCGCGCGGATCTTACCATACGGAAGCTTATAGCCGAGCTTTGAAACAAGCGTTTCAGGCTTTAAAGCGTAGCCGTTATTATCGCGCAAAAAGCGGTAAAGCAGCGCAAAATCGCCGCGCTCCGGCAGAATACTCTTTAGTTGCTGACTTGAAAGGACATTACCGCGGCAAAAAGCTTCAAATATACGCCCGCTTTCAAGAATCCGCTCAGCGTCGTCGTCATGGGCTTTAATGTCTTTTATTATAACCGAAACGCTCTTTTTACCGTTGTATTCGTTTATATCAAGCGTTGCCGCTATATCGAGAACGTCTCCCTTTTCATAGGCAAATTCATCGGTTGATGTAAAGAACATCATTGCCGAAAGGGTTACGCCGCTGCGCGAAAGGACAAGCCGCAGGTGCTTATTATTCGATAACGGAATTATATTAACCAGCGTCATATAATAAAAGCCAAAAACCGGAACGGGATTACCCGCGCCGAAGGGCTGCATGGCGGCAAGCTCCTCAACCAAGTCAACCGAAATGGACGCCGGGTTAAGCTTGCAGTCGATATTGAGCCTGTCAAACGGCATATTTTGAGAATCGGCGTATTCGTTAATTCTTTTACGGAATAATTCTATGTTTTCCGACGGAAGCGACAACCCGACAGCCATCGGATGTCCTCCGTAATGAGTGAGCAGGTCAGAGCATGCGGCAACCGCGTCGCAAAGAGCAAAGCCCTCAACGCTTCTGCCTGAGCCCTTGGCGTTCTCACCGTCGCGGGTGATAATGATAGCGGGCTTTCCGTAAGCCTCTCTTATGCGTGAGGCTACGATTCCGACTACGCCCTGGTGCCAGCCCTCGCCGTCAATTACAATAATGCTGTCCATTACAAGCGAAGGGTTCCTTGTAATTTCCTCGTCAATTTTTTGAACGATATCCCGCTCTATCTGCTGCCGCTCGGTGTTGTCATACCCCATCGCCACGGCTATGCTCTCGGCCTCTGCCTCGTCCTCGGTAAGCAGCAGCTCAACCGATTTTCCCGAAAGCCCAAGCCTGCCTACGGCGTTAATACGGGGAACCAACGTAAACGAAACATTACCTGCGGTGATATTTCTTCCCATAAGCCCGGCATTGTTGATCAAAGCGTAGAACCCGGCTCTGTCGGTGTTCATCAGACTTTGCAGTCCGCGCTTAACAAACACCCTGTTCTCGCCGCGCAAATCTACTATATCCCCTATCGTACCGACACTGAGAAGGTCGGCGTAGTTATCGAGCAGTGAGTCCGTATCGCAGTATTCGCCCTCAAGCGCCATAATAAGCTTAAACGCCACGCCTACGCCCGAAAGCTGCTTAAAACCGGCGGTGCAGTCGGCGCGGTGAAGGTCGACGACCGCGCATGCGTCGGGCAGCTCGCCCAAAGGCATGTGGTGATCGGTCACTACGGTGTCGATCCCGAGGCTTTTTGCATGACGGATCTCATCAATGGCCGCAACGCCGTTGTCCACGGTAACGATGAGCTTTACGCCCTTTTCGCTCAGGGCGTCGATTGCCGGAATGTTCATTCCGTAGCCCTCGCTCTCACGCGAAGGGATATAATACATCACATTAGCGCCGACTGCGTCAAGGTAAGAATAAAGCAGCGCGGTGGAGGTCACGCCGTCGGCGTCGTAGTCACCGTAAACACATATAAACTCCTCGTTTTCAATAGCCGAACGCACGCGGGCGCAAGCCTTGTCCATATCAATTATTTCAAACGGAGAGGCTATGTAACTGTCATTGTAAAGAAAATCCTCTATTTCTTCCTTAGTCTTTATATTTCTGATTTGGAGCAACATTGCGATGATGCCCGACAGCCCGTATTTAGTTTGAATTTCCTGCGCTTCGTTTTTATCGAGCGGCGCAACTGTCCATAGCTTCAACTTGTCGCTTCCTTTCCTTTGTATGTAAATAATTATCCGTTTGTACCAAGCATATCCTCGGCGTGTGAGATCGCCGCCTGAGTTATGTTTACGCCGCCTATGATCCGCGCCAGCTCACGCACACGCGCGTCGCGGTCAAGCTCGGTAACAACGGTGAATGTTCTGCCGCTGTCAACGCGTTTATCAATCAAATAGTGATAATCGGCAAGCGCCGCTATCTGAGCCTGATGGGTAACGCATAAAACCTGAGAATCCTTTGAGACCTCTTTCAGCTTCAAACCCACCTTTTCGGCGGCAGAGCCCGAAATACCCGTGTCAACCTCGTCAAATATCAGCGTGTCGACGTCGTCGGTGGCGGCAAGAACGGTCTTTATTGCGAGCATCATTCTTGAAAGCTCACCGCCCGAGGCGATTTTTGCTACGGGACGCGGAGTTTCGCCCGGATTGGCTGAAATCAAAAGCTCAACCTTGTCAATTCCGTCGCTTGTGAGCCCTGTCGTCTGAAACTGCGGTATCAGCTCAACATTCGGCATATTCAAAAAGCGCATTTCCTCCCTGACATTTTCCGCGAAGGTCTTGGCGGCGGTTTGCCTTTTTGCGCTTAACTCTTCTGCTTTTTTAAACGCCTCCGCCTCAGCTTTTTCGCACGCATCAATCAGGTCGTCTCGGTTTTTATCGTAATTTAACAGCTCCTCAAGGCGTGACTGCATCTGTTCGGCAAGATCGGGCAGCTCATCAGCCGGGCAGTTGTATTTTCTGGTTAAGCGGTTGAGAAGGTCGAACCGCTCCTCGATTTCCTCCAGGCGCGCAGGGTCGTTTTCAAGGTTATCTATAGCGTCGGAAATGCCCTCGGCGCAGTCGCGGAGATTATAGTAAATATCGGTGAGATTATTACTCAGCTCCTCATATTCGGAGTTATACGAGGCGGCGCTCTGCATGGCCGAGGCCGCAATGTCAACTGACTCAACGCCGCCGTCGGAGTCCTCGCCGTCGAGCATCATTCTTGCTTTGTTAAGCAGTGAGGCGATCTTTTCAACGTTCATCAAGGCGGTGCGCTCCGCCTCGAGCCGCTCCTCCTCACCGATTTGTATATCGGCGTCAAACAGCTCCTTTGACTGAAACTGCAGCAAATCTATCTCGCGCAGGCGCTCGCTTTCGTCGGTATTTGCTTCGTTTAATTTCTTTTGCAGAATTTTAAATTCATTGTATTTGGCGCGGTAATCTAAAATCAATTCACCGCAGCCGCCGTAGCTGTCGATGTAGCCTAAATGAGTTTCGGGCGAAAACAGCTCGTAGCTTTCGTGCTGGCCGTGAATGTTTATCAGGTGCTTTGAAAGCTCTCGCAGCATTGAGACCGTGGCCGGTCTGCCGTTGATTTTACAGACGTTTTTGCCGCTTTGGCTCAGCGTGCGCTGGACAATGAGCACATCGTCCTCCAAGGTAAAACCCAGCTCGTCAAGAGCGTTTTGCGCGGACATATTTATGTCCTCAAATTGCGCGCTTACAAACGCCGAGCTCTCGCCTGTGCGGATAATATCCTTTGAGGTGCGCTGCCCCATTATGGCGTTTATGGCGTCGATTATGATACTTTTGCCGGCGCCTGTTTCACCTGTCAGAACATTGAGCCCATGTGAAAAATCAATTGTAGTTTTTTCGATAACAGCAATGTTTTCTATATATAAGGTCTTTAGCATAGCATTTACCTGCCGTTTACTGTTTTGTGATATATTGCTTTAATGAACCGGTAAGAGCAACCGCCGCGCCGTCATCGCGGCAGGCGACAAAAATAGTGTCGTCGCCCGCGATAGTTCCTACGATAGCCTGATTCTCGGTGGAATCCATTGCGGCGCAGACAGCGTTAGCCATGCCGCTTAAGGTCTTTATTACAACGATATTCTGAGCGCAGTCGATCATAATAACCGAGCCCGAGAAAAGCTGCCCGAAGCTGGAGCGCAGATCGGCGCTTCTGCTGACGTCGGATATATAACGGTACTTTCCGTCGCTGCCGAGCGTTTTTACAAGACGAAGGTCTTTGATATCGCGTGAAATCGTAGCCTGAGTTGCCTTATAGCCTGCCTCTTTAAGGCGGGTGATTATTTCATCCTGCGTTTCAACGGGATATTCGGAAATTATTTCAAGTATTTTTGCGTGTCTTCCGCTTTTCATGACAGTTCCCTTTCTTTGAGCTTTTCGTTCAGCTTTCGGTAGAAATTGCGGTTCTTTATTGAAATCAGTTTAAGCTTTAGCGAGGATCTGCGGATAATAACGCAGTCCTGCTCGGAAAGCTCGATGTTCTTTTCTCCGTCGATAGACAGCACACAGCTGCAATTTGCGGGGATCTTAGCCCTTACCGACAGGCACGCGTCATCTCCGAACAGCACCGAGCGCGAAAACAGCGAGTGAGGACACACCGGCGTCATCAAAATGCATTTCATCTGCGGAGATACGATGGGGCCTCCTGCCGACAGCGAATACGCCGTTGAACCCGTCGGGGTGGAAAACAGCAGTCCGTCGGCACGGTAACGCGAGATTTCCTCGCCGTCGAGCGATAAGGTGAAATCCACGATTTTTGACAGCGTGCCGTGAGTCACCACCGCGTCGTTTACCGCGAGGTAAACACCGGAGTCAACGGGAGTGCGCACCTCAACCTCAAGGAGCAGGCGTTCCTCCATGCTGTAAGCGCCGCTGACCAGCTTTTTCAAATCTCCTATTTCGTCCGCTTCAACGTCCGCGGCAAAACCCAGTCTGCCGACATTTACGCCGATAAGCGGAGTCGCCGTGCGCGCGGCATACTTTGCGGCATGGATAATAGTGCCGTCGCCGCCCACGGTAACGGCAATGTCAGCGATTTCAAAAAGCTGTTCAATTGTATTGCAAAAGCTTACGCCGCTCTTGTCGAACACACCCGAGCAGTCGGGCGGCATAAAAAGCTTGGCGCCCTCGCCGCCGAGCACATCAATTATACGGCATGCGCATTCAATTGCCTTTTCCTTTGATAAATTAACAATAATAGCTATCTTCATAAAATCCTCTTTCAAAGCAGGGATCATTTGTCCAGCGCCTCGTGCGAAGCCTTTACAAGCTGTTCGGGCGTAATGTCGGTATAAGCCTTAGGATCGTCGGACTTTTTGAGATGGATAAGGTACTCAATATTGCCCTCAGGCCCTTTTATGGGCGAAAAATCAAGATTCAGCACGTCAAAACCGCTTTGCAGGCAAAAGTCAAAAATACCCCTGACTACCTCAACGTGAACCGACGGGTCGCGGACAACACCCTTTTTGCCGACCTTTTCCCTGCCCGCCTCAAACTGGGGCTTTATAAGGCAGACAGCCTCGGCATTTTCCGCCATAAGCTCCCTTGCCACGGGAAGGATAAGCCTGAGCGAGATGAATGACACATCAACAGAAAAGAAGTCGATGGCGTCGGGAACCTGCTCGCGCGTCACCTTGCGCATATTGGTGCGCTCAAGGTTTACAACGCGCTCGTCAGTGCGCAGCTTCCACGCGAGCTGGCCGTAGCCTACGTCGATAGAATACACCTTTTTGGCGCCGTTTTGAAGCATACAGTCGGTAAAGCCGCCTGTGGACGCGCCTATATCCATCGCCACCGCTCCGTTTAAGTCAAGCCCGAAGTTGTCGATCGCCTTTTCAAGCTTTAAGCCTCCGCGGCTGACATATTTCAGCACGCTGCCGCGCACCTCGATATTCGCGTTTTCATCATAAGCTGTGCCGCATTTATCAGCCTTTTGGTTATCGACATAAACCTGCCCCGCCATGATTATAGCCTTGGCTTTTTCACGGCTTTCGGCAAAGCCCTTTTCATATACCAAAATATCAAGTCGTTTTTTCATTACCCAAGTCCTTTAAAATAACATCTGTCATGCCTTGGCTGTCGAGCTTAAGCATGGCAAGCGCCTCGTTTACGGTCATCTGTTTTACAAACTCGTCGCCGATCGCCTTTATATGATACGAGCCTCTGAAGCCGCGCAGCACAACCAAGTCCGAGAAGTTGCGGGCGATACCGCCGTTTTTTACGCCCTCCTCAAAGAACCAGATCTCGCCGAAACGCGAGGCAAAGAAAACCGCGTCGTCGCTTATCGGCTTTATTTTGCAGAGCTTTAATATACAAACGTCAACTCCCTTTTCAAAGAGCTTCTGCTGAGCCTTGCAGGCATATGAAAACAGCCTTCCGTAAGTAACAAGCAGGAGCCGCGCGTTGGGATTACCGTAAATATTGTAGTCAATGCTCTCCTCGGGAAAATTATCGGGGCGGAACAGCTCTCCGCCGCGCGGATAACGCACCGCCGCAAGCCCCTTTTGGACGTACAGCGCGGTATGAAGCGACTTGCGCATTCCCTCAAAATAGGTCGGAGAGTAAATTGTGGAATTTGGTATGGTATTGAGCATTGAAACGTCAAAAACGCCCTGGTGGGTTTCGCCGTCGCTGCCGACTATTCCGGCGCGGTCTATAGCGAGAACAAGGTGATTGTTTCCGAGAGCCGCGTCATGGATAAGCTGATCGTAAGAGCGCTGCAGGAATGTGGAATAAACCGCGAACACAGGCCTGAAGCCCTTTGATGCAAGACCGCAGCCGAAGGTCACGGCATGCTCCTCAGCTATTCCTACGTCAAAGAAACGGTTTTTATGCGTTTTTGAGAACTCGGTAAGCCCTGTTCCGCTCGTCATTGCCGCTGTAATAGCGCAGATTTTGTCGTCTTTATCGGCAAAGCCGCAAATCGCTCTGCCAAACTCCGCCGAAAAGCCCTTATGGCTGGAGATCGGCTCGCCCGAATCGATGTCGAACTGCCCGATGCCGTGAAACTCGCCCGGCTTGCTCTCGGCGGGCTGATAGCCCTTGCCCTTTTTGGTAACGACATGGATAAGCGCAGGAGAATTGTTTTTCTTTGCGGCAAGGAGCGCGTTTTCAAGCTCCTCGATATTGTGGCCGTCTATCGGACCGAAATATGTAAAACCGAAGCAGTCAAACAGTGTGTTTTTATATATCAGGTTTTTAATGCGCGATTTGCTTCGGCGCAAAATCGCCTTCATAAGCCTGCCGATCAGCGGGATCTTCGACAGAACGCGCTCGGTATTGCGCTTTACGCGAATATACCACGGACGGATGCGCACGGTCGTAAGGTAACGCGGAATAGCGCCCACGTTTTTTGAGATCGACATTTTGTTGTCGTTAAGCACAACTATGAAGTTTTTATTGAACCTGCCGGCGTTGTTCATAGCCTCAAACGCCAGTCCGCCCGTAAGCGAGCCGTCGCCTATAACGGCTATGGTGTGGCTGTTATCGCCGCGCATAGCTTTTGCGTTAGCTATACCAAATGCCGCCGAAATCGACGTACTGCTGTGCCCTGTGTTAAAGTCGTCATATGGGCTCTCTTCCTTTTTTGGAAAGCCAGAAATGCCGTCCTTGGTGCGCAGGGTATCAAAGCTGTCGAACCTGCCCGTAAGGAGCTTGTGGGTATAGCTTTGGTGGCCGACATCCCACACAACGCTGTCCTTTGGGAAATTAAAGGTACGGTGCATGGCAACGGTAAGCTCAACCACGCCAAGGTTCGGCGAAAGATGGCCTCCGTTCACCGACACAACCTCGATAAGCTTTTCTCGGATCTCATCACAGAGCGAATTTAGCTCTTTTTCGTCAAGCTTTTTAACGTCATCGGGAGATTTAATTTTTGAAAGTAACTGATACTCACCCATAATACCAATTCCTATTGAATGCTTTTCTATTACTTGTTTTACGCGGACTATTTTACGCGCTTTGCCAAATCCAGCGCAAAAAAGCTGAGCCCCTTTGTGCTGCCTCCAAGACGGCCGAGAGCGGCTATAGCTTTGGCGGTGTACTCGTCAACAAGCTTTCTGCTCTGCTCGATGCCCAGAAGCGAAACGATAGTGGACTTGTTGTTTTCCTCGTCGCTTCCGACTGGCTTTCCGAGAACCTCGTTTGAGGAGGTCATATCGAGAATATCGTCCTGGATCTGGAAGGCGTATCCGATGCTTCTGCCGTATTCGGAAGCCGCCTTTATTCTGTCATCGTCGGCGTTTGCCGCTATGCATCCAAGCTCGCACGCCGCCTGAAGCAGACACGCGGTCTTTTTGCCGATTAGCTCCTCTACCACTTCCAGAGGAGCGTGAGTATTCTCGCTTACCAGATCGATCATCTGGCCGCCAGCCATTCCGACGCAGCCGGAATACTTTGCAAGGGTGTTTACCGCCTTTCGGCACGCCTTGTCCCCCGCAAGAGCTGCGGTTTTTTCAGACGAAAGGATCTCAAACGCGAGGGTTTGCAGGGCGTCGCCCGCGAGCAACGCGGTATCCTCGCCGAACACCTTGTGATTTGAAGGCTTGCCGCGGCGCAGGTCGTCGTCGTCCATACAGGGCAAGTCGTCGTGGATAAGCGAGTATGTGTGGATCATCTCAACAGCACAGGCAAAGGGCAGCGCAGCATCGGGCTTTCCGCCGCAAACGGCGTTGAACTCCATAACAAGCATCGGGCGCACGCGTTTTCCGCCCGCCTCAAGGCTGTAGCGCATAGCGTCGATAAGCTTGCCCTCACTTGTATCAGAGGACGGCAAATATCCGTAAAGCGCTTTTTCAATCATTGAAAGATATGTGTTATTCATTGCCTTCCTCCGAAATCCTTTTGGCAAGCATGTCGTTTGCTTCGTCGATTTTCCCCTTGCAAACGCTCAGCTCGTTCATGCAGAAGGCGAGCAGCTCGCACGCCTCGGTGTAAAGAGCAACGCTTTCGCTGATAGGCAAAGCGCTGTTTTCAAGCTTTTTTACTGTTTCCTCAAGCAGGTTGTTGGCCTGCTCCAGCGTCATGTTTTTATCCATTGTTTTCCTCCGTCAGCGCGTATTCCAGCAGCCGCTGCATACGGTGATTTGCTCCGCTGCGGCTTATCGGCGGGTCTAAATTCTCGCCCAGCGCGCGCAGCGACATTTCGGGGTTTTCAAGCCTTAATGAGGCTATTTCCCTTAAATCCTCGGGAAGCGCCTCAAGCCCCACGGTATTTTTTATATACTTTATCGACTCAAGCTGCTTTGCGGCGGCAGAAGCGACCTTTTCAATGTTGGCGACCTCGCTGTTTATTCGGCGGTTAACGTTATTTCTGACCTGCTTTACCGCCTTTGTACCCATTATTTCCATTGCCTTAATCTGAGCGCCCACATATGTAAGCAGGTCGCATATTTGCTCGCTGCCCTTGAAATACACAATGTAGTTGCCGCTGCGTTTTACTGTTTTAGGGGTAAACTCGCACTCGGCGACCTCGGTGAGTATTTTGCACAAATCCATGCTAAGGTTTTTGTACGGAACGCAAAACTCCGCGTGATAGCTCTTCATCGGGTCTGACACCGAACCGCAGCTGAGGAACACTCCCCTGATAAACGCCGCCGTGACCTCGTCCGTGGGCAGATTGGCGCGGTTGACTCTGAGCGTGACCTGAGAACCGCTGTGCCCGAAGTCCTCAAAAATTCTGCGGCAATCACCCGAATCCATCACGATTATTTTATAAAGGCAGCTGTCGCCCGAACGGGCTCTGAGCGCGCTCTGCCGCTCGATGATCGGCATATACAGGTTTTCAAGCAAAAACGAAACACGCTTTGCGGCGTAAGAACTTTCCGTAGTGAAAACGATTTTGTCCGCGCCGAAGGTTTTTCCGAAAAGCAGCATTCCGTAAAGCTCCGCCTTAAGTGTTTCCCTGTCAAAGCAGCCGATTTTGCACAGCTCCTTTTTGACATCTGATGAAAAAGACACGGCTCCTCCTATTTTGCGACGTCGCGGTGCTGAATAACGCACCTGTAGCCTAAATCGAGAAAATGATGTTCAAGCTCGCGTGCGACTGTAATGCTGCGGTGCTTGCCGCCCGTGCAGCCGATTCCTACAACAAGCTCGCTTTTGCCCTCTTTTAAGTAGAGCGGAACCGAAAAGTCGAGCATGTACAGCGTTCTGCGCAAAAATTCCTGCGTTTCATCGCTGCCGAGCACATAATCTCTTACAGCCTTGTCCAGCCCTGTAAGCTTTTTCAGCTCGGGTATGTAAAACGGATTAGGCAGGCACCGCACATCTATGATAAGGTCGGCTTCAAGAGGGATTCCGAATTTGAATCCGAACGACATAAAAGTCAGTGTAAGCGACTGTGATGCGTCCTCCATAAACAGATTCATTACGCGCTCTCTTAGCTGCTTGTTTGACATATAAGATGTTTCTATTGTATAGTCGGCAAGATTTTTAACAGGCACAAGCAGCGCCCTTTCAAAATCCACCGCGTCGGAAATAAGACCGTCCTTGAGCCTGTCCGAAAGCGGATGTCTGCGGCGCGTCTCCTTATAGCGCATTACTATAAGGTCGGTTTTAGCGTCGAAAAACAGTATTTTTATATCCTTGTGCGCCGCCTTGAACTGCTCGATACCGACGTGCATGGTTTTGTAGTTTTCGGTTCCTCTTACATCCACCACAACCGCTACGCGCTGCATTTTTTTATCGTCCGATTTTGAGCAGAGCGTGTAAAGCATGTTGAGCAGTGAAGCGGGAATATTGTCAACGCAATAATAACCTATATCCTCGAGCACTCTGAGCGCCGAGGTTTTGCCTGCTCCCGACATGCCCGTAATAATTACAAATTCCATATATTTCTCCTAAAGAATAATAAGCTCACATTCCAGGTTATAGCCGGTTTCGTCATAAACCTTTGTCTGAACCTCTCTTATAAGGCTTTTTACGTCGTTCGCGGTAGCTTTTGCGCGGTTTATAATAAAGCCCGCGTGCTTTTCGCTTACCTGGGCGTCGCCGTGCGAATACCCTTTTAGACCGCACTGCTCAATGAGCGCTCCCGCGAAAGCGCCCTCCGGACGCTTGAACACGCTTCCCGCGCTGGGATAGTCAAGCGGCTGCTTGCTGCTCCTTCTGCCCATATAATCATCCATTCTTGCGCGGATGTTTTCGGGGTCATCCTTTTTAAGCTTTAATGTAACGCCCGTTATTATAGCCTTGTTGCCGCGGTATACGCTTGTGCGGTAACCGAAGTTAAGGTTATCACTTTCGATTCTGCCGGACTCGCCCTCTGGGGTAAGGTGGTTAACGCTGTAAACAACATCCTTCATCTCGCCGCCGTAAGCTCCGGCGTTCATGAAGATAGCTCCTCCGACTGTGCCGGGAATGCCCCAAGCGAACTCAAGGCCGCTTAATCCGCTGTTTAACGCGAACTTGCAGAGCGAGGCAAGAGTAGCGCCCGCGCCGCAATAGATAGTGTCGTCGTCAACAAGCGAAATCTTGCGGAAGTCGCCGTCAAGACGGATAACAACGCCGCGGTAGCCCTCGTCGGAAACGAGAATATTGCTTCCGTTGCCGATTATCATATAGTCGATATCGGACTCACGGCACTCTCTTATTATGGCGCTTAGCTTGCTGAGCGACGTTACCTTGACATATGTATCGGCAGCGCCGCCGATTCTAAAGGTTGTGTGCCTGTTGAGCGGCTCGTATTTTCTGGCGTCGCAGTTGAGAATCTCGGCGAGATTATATACAATATCAGTTCTGTCCATAATTTAAAATACCTCTTAGATATATTACTCCCATTTATCGATAATGACCTTGGGCGATTCGGGCATAGCCGCAACATCCATTCCAAGGCTCATAAGCAGATCCTTGGCGGCGTTGTAGCCCATCTTCTTCTGACGGTTATTCATGGCGGCGACCTCGATGATAACGGCGAGGTTACGGCCGGGCTTAACGGGGATAGTCATTGTGGGAACCTCAACGCCGAGAATCTCCATATACTCGTTGTCAAGTCCCATTCTGTCATAGACCTTTGTGTTGTCCCACAACTCAAGGTTTACTACCATGTCGATTTTTTCGCTTGTTTTGATTGAGCCCATACCGAAGAGCTGGCGGGCGTTGATAATTCCTATGCCGCGAAGCTCGATAAAATGCCGTATATTTTGAGGGGACTGTCCGACGATCGTGTTTATTGAGGTCTTAAGTATCTCAACCGCGTCGTCCGCGACAAGGCGGTGTCCGCGCTTGATTAGCTCAATAGCGGTCTCGCTTTTACCTACGCCGCTGTCGCCGATAAGCAGACAACCTTCGCCGTAAACCTCGACCAGAACACCGTGGCGCGTGATTCGCGGAGCAAGCTCGCGGTTCAGGTAGGATACAAGTCGCGCGGTAAGATCGGATGTGTTTTCATCTGTCCTGAAGATAGAAACCTTGTGCAGCTTTGCGCTCTCGAGGATAACATTCGACGGCTCGATCTGCCTGCAAATAATTACCGCGGGCGGCCCGAAGCTGAATATAGAATCGATAACCATCCTCTGAGCCTCGGAGCCGAACCTGCCGAGGTACGAAAACTCGGTGTTGCCGAGGATCTGAATACGCTTGTTGTCGAAGAATTCAAAATAACCGGTAAGCTCCAAGCCGGGTCGGTTGATTTCAACCGTAGATATTTTGGTATCTTCATAGTTTTCGGAAATATAAACCTTATCAAGCCCCAGTCTGTTTACCAATTCGGAAAGAGGCACCGAAAAACCGGACATAATTCCACCGCCTTTTATAAAATGGGTATATTATAGTTAGTTTATATTATACTACAAAAGGCTGATTTAATAAAGTCTTTTTATGAATTATTTTTCATATTTTTGTGTTTTTTCTATCCCTTTATTACATTTTCTTGCGGGATTTCTACCGCGGACGCCTTCAGCTCGGTTTCAGCGCTGATATACGGGACCTTGAAACCGCCTTTATTTTTGGCGTAACTGTTAAAAACGCTCAGATAATCCGTTTTAACTTCAGGGTTATTTTTCTCACATAGAATTATAAGGCTTTCCACGCTCTCCTGAACCGAGGTCTTTTTGTTAAGCTGCTTAATTGTCGCATCGTCGCACAGCGCCACATACGCTATCGGCGAAAATGACGCCTGAGTGGAAATATATTCAATGTCGCTTTGCATTATGTCATTGCACGCTTCCTTTTCGATCAAAAGCAGTTCAAGCTTGCTGAGCGACATATCGGGTATATACTTTTCCCCGGCAAGCTCTGTCGCCTCCTTAAACGAGTTTGCGTGAATCGCGACCGCCTCGGGAGTATCGCTGTCGGTCAGGATATAAAAGGTGTAGGTGAGTTTACCGTCCTGCCTGTGAACGCTGACGTTTTCGATTATTGAGGCTGTTTCGATTTTATGCGAGCTTTTACAGCCCGTCATTGTCAACACCAGCAGCGCTATAACAACTATAAATCTTTTAAGCATGTCGGCTCCTTTCACGAATCAGATACACGCACGGCAAAACCGCGGCGGCTGTAACGCTGAATACGGTAAACACGAGCGGATCGGTAAATATTTCTTTTACAGAATTATTATTGTACGCCAGCAGCCTTAGCAGAAAAACAGCGGCGGCAAAATAGGAAACAAACGGCAGGCTCTCGCTCTTTTTTGCCGCCTTGCCTACACAGCAAAGCAACAGCGAAATAATCATAAACACCGACATGGTACAAAGCGCCATATAAAAGCTCTCCACTCCCGTGAACGAGCCGAAATGAGCGACTCTCGACAGTACAAACGTCTGGTACTCCTGCCTTTGAGCGTACTCGCCCACTGCAAACGCTATAAAAAACAGCACAAGCGCAAACTTTACCCCTGTCAGACCGATTGCGATCACAGGGTGGCGCAGCTTGAAATTCACCGTGTCACCGGCAAGGCAAGAGAAAATAACTCCCGCAAAGCACGGCGTTGAAAAGAAAACCGCGTTTTGCAGAAATGAGGGAACATCCCCTCTTAATTGCCACATGCTGCTGTCAAAATCCAGCGAAGAAACGCTGCCCGCGAACATCAGAATATTTGTCAGCATAGCAAGCACAAACAGAAAAAGTCCGAACCGCGTGATCGCGTTCGCTCCCTTAAAAGCGGCGTAAACACAGCACACAAGCAGCAGAAGTCCTATCATGCAGGGGCTTGCGTCGGGATAATACTTTTTACAGAACATATCCGTGTAAGGAATCAAAAAATACAATGCCGCATACACCGAATATACGGCAAAAAAGATTGTTACGGCAATTCGCTCCGCCTTTGAGCGGCGGCTGACGAGCGAAAGCACATCCGAGCCGAAACGCTTTTTTATTACCGCGGCAGGCAAAAAACACAAAAAGCAGACCGCAAGCCCTGTCAGCACGCAAAAAAGATCAACGGCAAATGACAGCCCGGCCGACACATTATAATTCTGTAATAGAATTACCGCGCACGCGCATAACGCCAGCGACATCAGCAGCCGCTTTGAAGAATACTTTACCTCTGTACGCATTATATCTCCTCCGTTTCGGCAAAGTTCTGCACCTTTATCGTGCGTTTTGAAAGCGACTTCCAGCCCGCCCTGACAAACACATCACGCATCGAGCGCAGGGAAAACGGCGACAGCGCCGAAAGATACGGAACGCCGAGCGAGGTCTTTGAACACATGCTTATAAGAATAAGCGCGGTTGCCAGCACAATGCCCCAGAGCCCCAAAAATCCGGCGACTATCACAAGCGCGAACCTCAGCATGGTGATCGGCGGATACAGCGGCGAGGTAACATAACTGCAAATAGCGGCGGTGGCAACGACCATAAGAGTGGACGAGCTGATTATGCCGGCGCTTACGGCGCTCTCGCCGATCACGAGCGCGCCGACTATACTTACCGCGTGACCGAGCGATTTCGGTATGCGCAGCCCGGCTTCCTTCATTATTTCATATACAAATGTGATAAGCAGCACCTCAAGTGTTACGGGCAGCGGAGTGCGCGACAGCGACTTTGAGGTTTTAATCAGTATCCATGTCGGAAAATACTCGGGGTGGAACTGAGCCAGCGCCGTGTACAGCGCGGGAAGGAAGACCGAAACAAAGAACGAAAAGTATTTAAGCAAGCGTACAAATGCGGCGTAATAGGTGCGGTTTGAGTACAAACTGTGTCGGGGCGCTCCGAAATGCCCACGCCCGAAAACAGGCGGCTGGTGTGAGGATCCTCAAGATATTCCGTTAAATAGCCTGAGGCAAGCACCGTTTCCAGATCGCACGAATCAAGCCGTTTTCTCAGCTTATTCAAAAGCTTCGGCGACACGGCGCTTTTAAGATAGCACAGCATGAGCTGCGTTTTTGACTTCTCGCCCACCGTTACCTGCTCAAATACCAAATCGGGGTCTTTTATGCGCCTGCGGATAAGCGACATATTTACCCTGAGCGGCTCGGTAAAGCCCTCTCGCGCGCCTCTCTGCACGACCTCGCTCTCGGGTTCCGTTACCCCGCGAAAAGCAAAGCCCTGGGCGCCGACGGCGATAAGCCCCTCTGCCCCGTCGATTGCTATTACGGTAAAGCCCGAGGTTATATAGCTTATCAGCTTTTCCGTGCCGCTGAACCCGGCGACGTCGCATGAGGCGAGCACCGAATACAGCACCAAGTCAAAAACTTCCTGAGGGGTTTTGCGCTTGAAGTCAAAAGACATCAGGGGATTCACTGCCGACTGCGCAAGCCCCTCTTTATCTACCATTCCCTCCATGGTAATTATCAAAGCCTTTATTTGGCGGCATGAATTAAGTGTTACTTCCCTTACCGACAAATCGGCGGAGTTGCAAAACAATGTTTCCAAACTGTTTTTTAATTCTGATACAGAAATATAAATATCTATCACCACACAAACGGTCTTTTCCCTATTATTTGAAATCACACCCGCATTATTCAGGAATAATCGGATGAAAACGGGGCAAAACAGCATTGGTGATTTACATGCTGATTTCGGTTATAAGAACCGTAATTTTATACGCCTTTATAATGTTCGCTATCCGCCTTATGGGAAAGCGGCAGATAAGCGACATGCAGCCGAGCGAGCTGGTGGTGACAATGGTTATCTCCGACATAGCCTCGCTTCCAATGCAGAACACGGCTCAGCCGCTGATCAGCGGCGTTGTGCCCGTACTGATACTTGTGTCGCTGGAACTTACAGTCAGCGTTTTTATGATGAAAAGCAGGCTGTTCAGGCGGCTTGTCTGCGGAAGCCCCGTGGTGATAATTGAGGACGGAAAACTGCTTCAAAAGCAGCTAAAGCGCCTGAGGCTGACGAACGACGACCTTTTGGCACAGCTCAGACAGCAAAGCATTTTTTCCATCGACGACGTGCAATACTGCATTATGGAAACAAACGGTTCGCTCAGCATATTGGAAAAGCCATCAAAGCGAGTGCCTAACGCCGGGGAAATCGGAGTAAAAATAGACGACACAAAGCTGGAATCCGCAGTCATAAACGACGGAGTGCTGCTCAAACCTGCTCTTAAGCTTTGCAATCAAAGTGAGGAAAAGGTTCGCGGCATACTGAAAAACAGCCACTTAAAACAAGATGAAGTATTTTTAATGACGCTTGACGGCAGCGGCAAGCTCAACATTATAAAAAAGGAGAAGTAAGATGAAGCGGATAATAATCTCTTTGGCTCTGACGGCGATCGTGCTCGGGGCGTCGATTTTTGAAGTGATTTACGTCGGCAAAAAGTCGGACGACTACACTGACAGAATAAAAAAAATCGACGCCATGCTCAGTAACAACGATACCGAAAGCGCGCTTAAAGAATGCCGCTCGCTTGAAACGGACTGGGACGGCGACGCGGAAAAGATATATACACTATTAAGCCACGACACTGTTGACAGCGTTGGCTACGGGATCTCGGGAATGAGGGCGTATATCGAAAACGACAATACAGATATGTATTATTTTGAGAGCGCGGGCGCAAAAAAAGGACTCGCCTCCATAAAAGGAAGCGAGTACCCGTTTATTGAGAATATTCTGTAATGATTATTTCTTGGCGGCTGCTTTTTTCTTTGCCTTGTGTGTCTGCCAGATAACCCAGAGGGGACCTGCAATGCAGATTGAAGAATAACAACCCGAAATAACACCGATCATCATCGGCAGAGCAAAGCCCTTAACCGAGCTGATGTTGAATACGCTTGCTACAACAAATACGGTAAGAATAGCCGCAAGGGTCGTAACAGAGGTCATGATCGTTCTCTTGATCGTCTTGGTGCAGCTTACGTTGAACACTGTGTCAATACCGGTCTTTCTGCCCATAAGCTTTCTCTGCTCACGGACACGGTCGTAAATAACGATTGTATCGTTCAGCGAGTAACCGAGTATCATAAGAACAACCGCGATAAAGTTGGAGTCGATCGGCCAGCGGAAGATGACATACAGGAAGTAAATCATGGCTATGTCGTGGAACAGCGCGACAAGCGCCATAACGCCCGCGGAAAGACCGCCGATTTTTCTGAATCTGAGGGTTACATAAAGAACCATCAAAACGCTCGCGATTCCAACCGCTACAAGGCACTTGAGCAGGAAGCTCATACCCATTGACGGGTCGACCGAGTTTTCTTCAAGCAGAGCAAACTTTGCGTCGGGATATTGCTTCTGCAAATCAGCTGTAAGAGTTGAACCGATCTCCTTATCGATAGCTTCGTTGCCGGCGAACTGAACGGTTACATTGTTGCCTGTGCCGCCCGCCAAATCGCTTGAGAACGAAGTTGTGATTCTGTCAGAGGTTTTTTCCTGAATGAAGTCATGCAGCTTGTCGTGGTCGAGATCGCCCTGATAGCTGTATGTTAGTGTAGCGCCGCCCGAGAACTGAATGTCAAGGGTCGTGCCGAAAATAAAATTGCAAATAATACCGATAAGAATGATACCCAGCGAAAGGCCGAAAAAGATTTTCTTTTTGCCTGTAAAGTTAAGAACGCGTCTGCCGCCGTTGAACTTTTCGCTGATTTCCTGTGTGGTCATAGAAGTTTCTGCTTTTGTCTGAACATTATTCGCCATTCTTAGCACCTCCATATAACCAAGCTTTTCTGAAGGGCTTTAATCCCGAAACGCTCCTGAGCATAAGTCTTGAGAAGAAGATACCCATGATGAAGTTGGAGATAACGCCGATCAGCAATGTATAACCGAACGAGTAAATTACGCCCGTGGTGGATTCACCGAAGATGAATGAAAGAATGTTTGACGGACCGAATACAAGCATAAGAATGATGGATACGATTACAACCGTCATGTTACCGTCGATAATAGCGGAAAGTGAGTTTTTAGAGCCCTTTTCAAGAGCGCCGTCAAGGGTTCTGCCGCCGCGCAGCTCTTCCTTAATACGCTCGGC
>ONMK01000081.1 GCA_900318905.1 uncultured Eubacteriales bacterium
GTTATTTTAAAGTTTGCGGATTTTATGGCGGTCCCGCACCGCCGCTCGCTTATCAGGGGTCGCATCCCCCGTCGAAACCTTTACATCCCCATATATTATGCGCAATTACAAAACGAATTACGCATTTTAACGATTTTGCTCTTTAATAGCGCGCTCAATGTCGCGCTTTGCGGTTCTTTTTGCCATGTCCTCGCGCTTGTCGTAGAGCTTTTTGCCCTTGCACAGGCCGACTTGCATTTTAACTTTGCTGTCCTTAAAGTAGAGGCTTATTGGAATCAGCGAATAGCCGGTCTGCTTTACGATACCGTAAAGGCGGTTGATCTCCTTTTTGTGCATAAGCAGCTTTCTTACGCGCATAGGATCGCGGTTGAAGATATTGCCCTGCTCATACGGGGAAATATGCATTCCGTTTACGAAGATCTCGCCCTCTACGATCGAGCACCAGCTGTCCTTTAGGTTGACTCTGCCCTGACGGATAGATTTTACCTCGGTGCCGAACAGCTCGATGCCTGCCTCATAGCTTTCCTCAATAAAATAATCGTGGTGCGCCTTTTTGTTCTGCGCAATCGTTTTCAGTGAAGCCATCAGATCTCATTCCTGCCTTCCAGCGCTTTCGCCAGCGTGTATTCGTCCGCGTATTCCAAATCGCCGCCCACCGGTATTCCGTAGGCGAGGCGCGTAACGCGCACGCCCATAGGCTTAAGCAGCTTTGAAATATACAGCGCGGTAGCGTCGCCCTCAACTGTGGGGTTGGTAGCCATTATTACCTCGGTAACTTCCTCGCTGCCCAGCCGCGCCAAAAGCTGCTTTATAGTCAGGTTGTCGGGGCCGACGTCGTTCAGCGGCGAAATAGCGCCGTGAAGCACATGATAAACGCCCTTGAACTCGTGGGTGTTCTCAACGGCGGTGGCGTCGCGCGGAGTTTCTACCACGCAGATGACGCCGTGATCCCTCGCGGGGCTTTGGCACACGGGGCATAGCTCCTTGTCCGTGAGGTTGCAGCAGCGGCTGCAGTAGTGGATTTTATCGTGCGCGTCCGTAACCGCCTGTGCAAGAGCGTCCGCCTCTGTTTTTGACAGATTCAATACATAATATGCAAGGCGCTGGGCTGTTTTATGCCCGATACCCGGCATTTTTTCAAACTGATCCACCAGATTTTCCAGCGGAGCTACGTTATATTGAGCCATGATCAAAACATTCCCGGAATGTTGAGTCCGCCTGAGATGGAATCCATTTTTTCTTCCTTTTCCTTTGCCGCGGTTCTGAGAGCCTCGTTTGTAGCCGCCATAATAAGGTCAGAGAGCATTTCAACGTCCTCGGGATCAACTACCTCGGGCTGGATCTCAACCTTGGTAAGCTCCATTTTGCCTGTAACGGTAACCTTTACGGCGCCGCCGCCTGCGGCTGCCTCGTATTCCTTGGCTTCAAGCTCTGCGGAAGCCGCTTCCATGTCGTCCTGGATCTTCTGAGCCTGGCGCGCAAGCTGCTGGATGTTATTAGCGCCGCCTCCGCCGTAGCCCTTTGGTAATCTTGCTTTCATATTATATCTTCCTTTCGTGTTTATATATAAAATAACTTCTAAAGCATTGTTGATTTCAATTTTCCTCGACCGCGATGCCGCTGCCGCTGAGGGCGTCTTTGAATTGCTGCATCGGGTCCTGAACTTCTTTTTCTTTTTCGGGAGGTCGGTACGGCCCAAGATTGTAGACCTTGCCGGTTACGTCGCGGATCACGTCGCGGATCTCCTGTCTGTGGTTTCTGTAACGAAGCAGCTCAAACGCCATTGTGTTGTTTGCGTCAATAAGCAGATATCCGCCGCTTTCATATGCCGCCGAGCCTACAAACGCCGCCGAAATCGACTTTGAGATCGACTTCATGCCTTCAATTACCTCAGGCCACTCCGGGAACGGTTTGGCGTTTCGGTAAAGCTCATCAAGATTTTGCGCCTGGGCGGGTTGGGGAGCGGGCGAGGGCTGCTTTGGCTGCTCGGCTTTTTGTGGAACGGGCTTAGGCTGCTCCTGCTTTACCGGTTCGGGCTTCGGATTTTCCTCAGCAGGTTCCTCTTTAACAGGTTCCTCTGCCTTTGCTTCCTCGGGAACATAGGACTGTTCCGCGCTGACTGTTATTCCGCGTTTAACGGCCCGCTCAAGCGCCGTAAGTCTTGCGGCAAACGCCTCGTTTGTGCTGTCAAGCTCAGGGGCTGACAGTTTTACCAGCGCCATTTCAAGCTCGGTTCTGTCGCCTGTGCCGCGACCCATGCGCTGAAACGCGCGCGCGAGCACGTCCATATAGTAAACTGTGTCCGCAAGCGACAGATAGTCGCAAAGCGTCTGCGCCTGTTCAAATTCGGAGTCGGACATTACAAGTATATTCCTCGGATTACGCACCGACTTTATCAGCATAAGCGCTCTGAAATGAGCTACAAGCTCGTCGCACAGCCGCGCCATATCCTTCGATTCGCCGTAAAGGCGGTCGATGTATTCCATCGCCCTGGCGGTGTTTTTATTTATAATGCAGGCGGAAAGCTCGTAAAGATACTTTTTATCGGCAAGACCTGCCGCCTGACGGACGACCTTCTCGTCGATATTATCGCTTATGGCAATGCAGCGGTCGAGCAGCGATAGCGCGTCTCTTAACGCTCCGTCGGCAACGCCCGCTATAAGCATCGCGGCGCCGTCGCTCAGAGTAACGTTTTCCTGACCTGCGACAAACAGGATTCTGTCGGCTATATCCTGAGGCGGGATACGGTGAAAATCGAACCTCTGGCAGCGCGAGAGTATCGTCTGGGGCAGCTTGTGGACTTCGGTTGTCGCCAAAATAAAGATGACATGCTCGGGCGGCTCCTCAAGGGTTTTAAGAAGCGCGTTGAACGCCTGAACCGTGAGCATATGGACCTCGTCGACGATATAAACGCGGTAGCGCGCGCGGTTCGGCTTGAACTGCACCTCGTCGATAATATCGCGGATGTCGTCAATATTGCGGTTAGAGGCGGCGTCCATCTCAACAACGTCAAGCACGCTGCCGTTTTCGATTCCCCTGCAAATCTCGCATTCTCCGCACGGGCTGCCGTTTTTGGGGCTGAGGCAGTTGGCGGCTTTGGCAAGGATTTTTGCGCAGGTGGTCTTGCCCGTTCCGCGCGAGCCCGTGAACAGATAGGCGTGATTAAGCCTGTTTTCGATTATTTCGTTTTTAAGCGTGGTGGTAATATGCTCCTGACCTGCCACGTCCTCAAAGGTTTTCGGCCTCCATTTGCGATACAAAACCTGATACAATCTGCTCACCTGCCCTTCGGATTAGAAAAAAAGCAAGCCGCGCTCATTCAAATAAGAGAACGGCAGACTTACTGTATCGCATCGGGAACGCTGCTTAATGCTGCTCGGTTCCCCGCCTGACATGGTTCACAGGCCCCAATCGCACAGGGCCTGCCGTTCGCTTATTTGAACGCAATGGCAACTTGCATTGAAATATATTATATCACAGCGTATATTAAAAATCAAGATTTTTCAGCTGAAAAAATAAAGAAATAAAAGCATGGACAAACCGCCGCACAGTTTTTGTGCAGCGGTTTGTTGAGTTTAGTATTGGTATTATTCCGTAACCAACTCTTTGATTTCGACTTTTTTGATTTTGCGTGAGGACAGGTAAGCAAAGGTGAAGAAGCTTACCGCCGTGATAGCCGCGGGAATAATGATCGACAGTGCGCTGAACCGTGAAATGAAGTTGCTTACGCCTATCATTTTGAACACCCAGGTAAGCGTCATAGGGGTACAGAAAAGGCTTATAACAATGCCCAGCGCCGAACCTGCTAACGACACTATCAGGAATCTTACGGCGAACTGCAGCCTTAGCTTACTTGATGTAAAGCCGAGGGATTTGAAAATCCCGATGTCACGCCGCTCCTGAAGGAAGGCTTTTTTGCATACCATCATTACCACTACCAGCGAAAACAGTACAGAAACGGCGTAAATAACTCCTGTCATCGCGTTTCTGGCTGTTGAGTATAATTCAACGAAGGAGTCGGTTTCGGAGGCTGAAACCGTTAAGATATCCGGGTACTTTTCTTCGATTTCATCGGCAATAGCCATGCATTTTGAGGGCTCCTTAAGGCTGTACGCGCAGCACAAAACATCCTGTACCCCGAGCTTTTGGGCAGCCTCAAAGGGAATAGAGAAATTAAGTCCTAAATCGAACATATGATTATATAATCCCGTTACTATGCACTCCAGCTTTTTGCCTTGGTTTGACACTGTTATTTTGTCGCCGATTTTAAGGTCGAGCTCGTCGGCGAGAATTTGTGTTAAAGCTATCTCGTTATCGTACTTTGGGTATCTGCCTTCGCTCATCATCAGGGATTCGGGGTTTTTATAAATTATGCTCATGTACTCGGAACCGTTTAGCGACATATACATATTTTTGAGATTGTACTTTCTTTCTATCGCGGTGTGCTTTTCGATAATGCTTTCAATATCCTTTACCGTTGAGTCGGGTACCTCCTCTTTATAATCGATGTTCAATTCGGCAATCGGCATGCCCATGTTTTCCATAGCCGATTTTGAGGTTACGGAAGCGCCCATAACGTTCATTGTTATCATAAAGAACATCAGTATAGACACAATAATAATTGTAGCGATATACCTTCTTTTATTAGAAGTAAACTGCCTGAAGGCGAGGCTCGGCGTAAGAGCCTTTTTTGATAGAGGGGCGTTTAATCTGTTTGAAAAATAAACGTCGTTTTTGCCGCCCGAAATAGCCTTCATAGGTGAGATTTTGCCTATCTTGCGTGAAGCTAAAGCTATGAACAGCGCCGAAACGGCAAGAACACTCGCGATAAACAGAATACTCTTAAGCGCCGAAAAACTGTTTCCGCTCGGGATACCTATAATAGGCTGGAAAACATCTCCGAAGAACATTATTACGGGAACCGCCAGCACCGTTCCGATAAACGCTCCGATTACCTGAGCGATAAGATATTGAAGGGCAAATACGGCTTTGATTTTGCCCGAGGTAAAGCCCTGCGCTTTAAGCATACCCAAGCTTGTGTATTCCATTTCAATACCTGTGGAAATGGAATGAGCCAAAACGATAAGAACGATAGCCACAAGGAAGCCGACAAAAATAAGCAGACCCGACAGGATCATATCAACCGAAATATAGGTGTAGTTATAAGACTGCGCCCTTTGGATCGAGAAGAAAGCGTAGTCCACTATTCCAGTGTCGCGGTTGAGTTGATTCTTAAACTGACTGTCGCTCATGCTTTTATCTGCCTTATAGATTTGCAGCAAACGGAAATCCGAGCAGCGCTTAGCGTCGGACATTGCAACAGCGTCCCTGTGGAGCGCGGCATAGTCATCATCGCTTACAAAAACAATCTTTAAGCCCATAGTCATGCCGCCGTTTACCGGTTCAACAACAAGTCCCTTTACGGTAAACTCATGGAAGCCGTCGATAGTTTCAACCTCTAACTTATCCGCAGCCCATTGAGGTGCATAATCCCTGGGGTATATATATTTCGCCCTTTTCGAGCGGAGCGGCTTTGGTATAACCCGTTTTATCGTCATCAAGCAGCCTGTACTCGTCTGTAAGCCTGGTCAAGAACCATGGGTTATTGTAAGAGGTATCGCCGAATTTTGCCCCGAAGGTAGACACAGCTTCTTTAGAAATAACATCTTTTACCAGCGGGTTATTCTTTACGGAGCTGAGCAGATCGTCGCTGAGCGCGTCGCTTGTCAAATAAAGTTGCAACTCCGCCGCGTTTACACTGTCGAGCGCGTCGTTTATGCAGCTTGAGCAGTTGTCCTGAATGCTGATAACCGAGGTAAAGGACATTGTAACAATTATCATCAAGATGATAATGCTGATAAACGAGCCTTTTTTGTGGCGGATATTAGCCTTAAGCAAAGTGAGTATTTCCATATTGCACCTCACCATTGCATTGATGAGAGCCAGGCGTTGACCTGAGCCTCGCGGCTTTTTCTTTCGTCGTGAATATACGGCGGCAGGCTGAGCTCGCCTGTGATTTTTCCGTCGTCAAGATACAGAAGTCTGGTGGCTCTCAGCGCCGCTTTAATGTCGTGGGTAACCATTAAAATGCTCTGACCGGACTTGTTGAGCGATGAAAGGAGGTCGAGCACTTCATAGGTGTTCTTTCTGTTAAGAGAGCCTGTGGGCTCGTCGGCAAAAAGGAGCCTTGGGTTTGTTACGACCGCTCTGGCTATTGCGCAGCGCTGCTGCTGACCGCCCGATACCTGCGACGGCAGGTGGGTTTTTACGTCGGCGATCCCCATTTTTTCAAGGAGCTGTTCTGTGCGCTCTTTTACATCATTCGCGGAAGTTGCTTTATCAAGATACCCTGCCACGGCGATGTTTTCAAAAAGCGTAAGGTTGCTTACAAGGTGCATTTGCTGGAAGATAAAGCCGAAATCCTTTTGCCTGAGCTTTGACAGCTCTTTTTCCTTCATTTTTACAATATCCTTGCCGCTGTAAAGCACCTCTCCGGCGGTGGCTCTGTCCATGCCGCTCAAAGAATAAAGCAGGGTGGATTTGCCCGAGCCCGACGCGCCCATGATAACGGTAAAGTCGCCCTCAAATAATTCAAGGTCGATGTGCTGCAAAACATGGTTCTGTCCGCCGTCGTGGGCGTAGCTTTTGCAAAGATCCTTTGCTGATAGAATTGTATTTTTCATTTTGCTTCCTCCGTTCTGTTATGGCTCTATTCTATCAGAAAAGATATTAAGAAATCCTTAAGAATTTATCGGTAAACTTACAACCGCCTCAAAACTGTTTGTATGGTTGTGCAGGATAACGCTGCCGCCCATTTTCTCAGCTAAATATTTAACGATATACAGTCCCAGTCCCGAGCCCTGTTCGCTTCCGGCGTTTTTGCCGCGGTAAAACTTATCAAAAATAAACGGCATGTCGCTGTCGGGAATGCCCTTGCCGTAATCGGTAAAATGAATGCTTACATAACCGTTTTCGCGGGTGAGCTTTATGTCGATTTCGGTTTTTGCGTACTTTCTTGAATTGTTGATAAGGTTTTCGATTATCTGCGTCAGCCTGTTTTTGTCGGCTGAAACAAGCGCCGTGAAGCCGGGCTTTTCAAAGCGGACGTCGCCGAATTCTCCTGCGATTTCATTGACTACCGATTCCTCAAAACCGCAGATCTCAAAAACTTCCGCGTTGACCTTCATTTTATCCAAATCGGAAATGGAATGTAAAAACAAATCGTTGGTGAGCTTTGAGACCTCGTCGCATTTGCGCATTATTACAGAGATGTATTTTTCGCGCTTTTCGGGAGTTGAGTCCATATTAGCCTGCAAGCCCTCGGCGTATGCCCTGATTGACGCTATCGGCGTCTTTATGTCGTGAGATAGGGTGGCGATAACGGTTTTGTTGTTCTCAACGGCTTCCTTTTCGCACTGCCTCGCCTTTGTTATTTCGCTGCGCATACTGTCAAAAGCCCAGGTGAATTTTCCGAAATAGTTTGAGCGCTCGTATTTGAGCGGAATGTCAAAATTGCCCTGAGCGATTTTGTCAGCAAAGCTTTTCAGTTTGTTGAACGGGCGCAGCACCGCAAAATATATATACAGCGTGACCGCCAGCAGAAACACAAGGCAGACAGCGCAAATAAGCAGCGCCTGATCGTTGTTTTGAACGGCGTCGTCGGCAGATTTTATGCTGTTTTGAAGCCCGTCAATTTTGGCTTGAGCCGCCTCCGTGTCGCCTGACTCGGCAAGGCGGCTTATTTCGTTGAGCGCCACTATCTGACTTGATTTTTTACTTTGATCGTCGTTATTGGGCGCCGAAAAATAAAAAATACAGGTTATCGCTATGATAACCGCCGCAAACCCCGCGGAAACAATAAAGAGTTTATTTTTCATCGGGCGCCTCCAAAATATAGCCGACTCTGTGCTTGGTTTTGATGTACTTGGGATGTGCCGCGTCGTCCTCAAGCTTTTCCCTTAGCCAGCGGATATGTACCGTCAGGGTAGAGGGCTCAACCGTGGAGAACGCGCCCCAGACCTCGGAAATCAGCTTTTCCTTTTCTATCGCCTTGTTTTTGTTGCGGCACAGATATGAAAGCAGGTCAAATTCCCTGAGCGACAGCGAAACGGGACTGCCGTTTTTGGTGACGGTTCTGGCTGTCAGGTTTACAGAAATATTGCCGAACGATACAACGCTCTCCTGCTGTGAAAAGCCATAGGTGCGGCGGATAAGGGCGTTTACGCGCGAAAGCAGCTCCTTCATGGAGTAGGGCTTGGGAAGATAGTCGTCCCCGCCGATGTCAAAGCCCGTTACGCGGTCGGTTTCGCTCGTCCTCGCGCTGGCAAAAATAACCGGGGTAGTGGACGTCCGCCTCAGCTCGGTGCATATCTCAAAGCCGTCGGAGTCGGGCAGGTTTATGTCGAGCAGGATAAGATGATATGTATTGCTCTCAAGCAGCTCAAACGCTTTGCCGCCCGATTCGGCGCAGGTCACCTTATATCCGTAACCTTCAAGCATATCGGAAATAATAAACGATAGATCCTCGTCGTCGTCGATAATCAGAATTTTGTTGTAAGGGTCGTTTGCCATAAAATCACCGCCTTAAGGCAACACCGCACAATTCACGGCGCACGTCTTGCTTGAATCTTATTCCGTCAGACTGCCCCAAAAACCTCGGCAAGGCGTCAGCCTTACCTCAGTTTATTTGTGCACCCTGACAAAAAATCTTACTGCGCAATCCGCACACCTGAATTATGCGGTATTGCCTTTTAAAATCATTATAAAGCGCATTGGCAAAAAAAGCAACAAAAATCAGGCGAAGTGCTCCTCGCCTGATAAAGTCGGTTGTTATCTTTTTTTGTAAAGCACAAGCTCGGGGTTGGCTCCGTCCGCGCCGTAGGTGCAGATCAGGATAAAGTCCATATTGGCAAGCACGCCGAAGCACCGCTCTCCGCCGAACTCGGGTTCAAGCTGATTGCCGAGGTATGTTGTGCCGTCGTTCAAAAACTTTGCCGAAGCGCCGTTCGGCAGCGGATATTCAAGGTTGACGTACTTTCCTACAAGCGCGTTCAGCTTTTCGACCTTTGGCATACCCTCGATGTTGAGCGCGTTGATTTCTTCAATCAGATTTTGCTTGAATTCCTCAAACTGTCCGTCGTCGCTGAGCTCCTCATATTTTTTCCAGTAGTCGAGCTTCGGCAGCATTTCCTTCATATACGCGCGCGCCTGCTCCTCGGAAAAGCCTTCCTTGACCATGTGGGGGATACAGACGTCTATCAGGTCGTCCATGTCGCTGTAGGTGTAATTTCCGTCGGCATAGCACCACTTGCAATAGTCCTCGTTGAGCGTTCCGTCGCTGTTTCTGCCGATTATCTCATCCTCGAGCGGCATTCCGCAGCACTGGCAGATAAGCTGACGCGGCGCGCCCAGCAGAGTGTTGATTGAAACGTTGAACAGGTTTGACAGCAGCTTGAGCGTTTCGGTGTTCGGCACTGTTTCGCCGTTCTCCCAGCGCGACACCGCCTGACGGGTTACGAATACCTTTTCGGCAAGCTCGTCCTGTGACAGACCGTTTTTTGTCCTCAGTTCAAGTAATATATCTTTTGTGTCCATGATAACACCTCCTGATTATATATTATCACATATTCCGCATTATGAAAAGCAACCGGCTGTTGCTGTAAACTATTATATCACCGCAAAATGCCGATTTCAATAAATCGTTTTGCTTTTGACGCGGATAATACTTGAATGAGATGACAAAAAATGATATAATCAAACAGAAAAACAGGTGCTTGGCAGGGTGACAAAAATGTTTACACGTTACTATCCGCATGAATATGTTGAAAGCGTTTTCACAATCGACTACCGTAAGCTGTATGACAAGGGTTACCGCGGCGTTATCTTTGACATTGACAATACGCTTGTTGAACACGGCGGCGACTCAAACAGCGAGGTTGACGCTCTGTTTGAGGAAATACACAGAGCCGGTTTAAAAACCGTGCTGCTTTCAAACAATGACGAGGAAAGGATCCTCAGGTTTATAAAAAACATTGATACGCCGTATGTCTGCGACGCCGAAAAGCCTGACGAGAAGGGCTTTTTGACGGCGCTGGAAAAGCTGGGAACAGACAAACGAGAAGCGGTGTGCGTAGGCGATCAGGTTTTTACGGATATTTACGGAGCCAACAAGTGCGGGATTGACAGTATTCTTGTAAAATTTATAGGGTACTACACTGAAACAAAACTGGGGATAAGGCGCAGGCTTGAAAGGATAATTCTGAAATTCTACAGCATGAACCGCTCTTATCGCGGCAGGATAGGAAATATCGAAAAAGGGGAGTGAAACAATGCTTTGGAACAAGGATAAGCTTTTTTGCGACATCAATCCGACATGCTATGCCATATCGACAAAAAAGGAGATATTAAAAAGAAAACTCAGGGACGCCCGAAGCAAAGATAAATTCGCGCTGAAGGCGCAGGACGATAAGCTGCCGGTTTTGATAGCGGAGCACAGCTCGCACCTTATCAAGCGCGGCAAGGGCATCGACCCAAAGCTGCAGTATAACAAGGCTGTAAATATCGATTTGGCGTCAAGAAAGATAAACGGTATAGTTATTCATCCCGGAGAAGTTTTTTCGTTTTGGAAAGCCGTAGGCAACACCACAAAGCGCAAGGGTTATCTTGACGGCAGGGTTATTGTGGACAATAAAATAAAGCCGGGTATCGGCGGCGGTCTGTGCAATCTTGCAAACACCGTTAACCTGCTTGTTTTGCACAGTCCTCTGGATATTGTTGAGTTCCATAATCATTCCGACGCGCTGGTTCCCGACGAGGGAGAAAGAGTACCCATGAGCACGGGAACATCGGTTAGCTATAACAACATAGATTACCGCTTTAAAAACAATACATCTGAGTGTTTTCAGCTTGTTGTTTGGTGCGCCGAAGAAACCCTGTATGCCGAACTGAGAAGTGAAAGCGGAATACCATATACATACAGGCTGACAGAGGAGAATCATCACTTCAGAAAAGAAGGAGAAAAGTATTTCCGCGTTTCAAAAATATATCGGGAAACGGTTGATAAAAAGTCAGGCGACGTTGTAAAGCGCGAGCTGCTGCTTGACAATCACTCCGAGGTTATGTACGACTACGGGCTGATTCCCCAAAACAGCATAAAGACTGACGGACAGGATGGTTAGTTCCTGCCCGTCAGCTTTTTATGTAGTCGCAAACGCAGTCGATTTGCTCGGCAATGTCTGCTCCGAATTTGTTTTCAAAGAAAGCGCTTCCCACTGTGAAAGCCCACGGTGAAACAGCCTTTATTTCGTCAAGCCGCTCAAAGCTGTTTATGCTGCCTGCGATACATACCGGCAGATCGATTTGCGAAACAAAGCGCTCATTAAGCAAAGAGGCGTTCCCCGTGAATCTGTAGCCCAAAAGGTCAAAGCCGTAAACGCCCTTGCTTGAAAGCTCTTTTGCCTGCGCTATTATACTCTCGACAGAGCCGCCGAGAATCGACGGCCTGCCATAGACCTCACCCGCAAAGGGCATGTATTTTATATTGTTTTGAGCGCAGATCTGACTTACCGAATCAAAATACATTGTGCCCATAAGATAATCGCAGCCGCAGCTTACCGCCGCCTCGGCGCCTCTTACGCACTCTTTTTCTTCGTAGGAAACCACCTCGAGAACGGTTTTTTTGCCGCAGTCTTTCATATAGCCGAACAGCTTTTTCATTTTTTCAAAGCCGATCGGTTTTTCTTTAAAGCCCCAGTACTCAGCCTTGGAATTTTTGCAGGTTTCAAAGACCTCGGCCGCGTTTTCAACCGTTAGGTCGTTATGCGTCAGCATTAC
>ONMK01000008.1 GCA_900318905.1 uncultured Eubacteriales bacterium
ACGAACGCGGATTCATCGGCAATATATTCGCCCTCTATCACCTCTCGCTCGCCGCCGCTGCTCAGCACAAGCTCGGCGCGCTCTCCGCTGAAGCTCAGGCTCGCCTCCCCTCCTCCTTCAAGCTCGGCGCTCCAGCGCCGCTGTGTAAGCTCGGCAACGCTGCCCGACTCGCTTTTTGAGCAGCCGCTGAAAATAAAAATCATACAAAGCAAAAGCGCCGCGACAAGTTTTTTCATATTTTTCACCACATTCATACTATTATTATAATATCATACTCGGAAAATTTGATTTTTATTCATTTACAGTTTTGTTATTATTCTTGATTAGCAAAATAATTTTTGATATAGTAATACCAGATTGGAAGAAACGGAGTGAACCTTTTGCAGCACGAAATCACGCAGCCCTGCAATGTGTTTGAAAAAAACGGCGAGGTAATGAACGCGGGCTGGGCGCGCAGCCCGGTATTCAACTATAACGAAGCCGACAGCAAGATGAGCGGCAGGCACGGCGAGCGCGACTGCTACTTTATAAACAACGGCGAGGTATCGCTTTATTTGTCGGTTGAAAACCTGGGGCTTGAATTTGCAATTAAAATCGCCGTTGCCGACCTTAAACGCGGCGGCGTTATAAGCGACTTTGTTGTAAAAAAGCTGAACCTTATTAAAAACGAGCTGCCCGAGGCAGGCGACAGCGGAGAATTTTTGTACTCGGACAAACGCGTTCAGCTGCAGCTTACAAACACTCCGCAGGGCAGGTTTTTAAAATGCGACTTTATTGACTTTGCCGGAATAAAAAACCTGTATTTTAACTTAGTTCTAAAAAAGAATTATGGCGACAGTCTTAACGAGCTTGCACCCTTTGAGCGCAACCGCAAGTATTTTTATCTGAAGCGATTTGTGCCGAAGTTCGTCGCGGAGGGCGTTATACGCGTGGGAGGACTTGAATACACGCTTAACGAAGCTACCGGCAGAGCGTATTTTGACTGGACGCGCTTTTCAAAGCCGCGCCGCCACAACTATCAGCGGCTGAGCGCAGACTGCCTTATCGACGGAGTCAGAGTTTCGCTGTGCCTTGCAAGCCGCGTCGGCGACAACCGCTACGGCAACGAAAACTGCTTTTTTACCAACGGCTCGCTGCACAAGCTGTCAAACATAAACGTCAGAGGCAACACAAATCGTCTTGAGCGGCCGTTCTTTTTCCGCGGAGGTACTTCGGCGGTCAGCATTGAGTTTAAGCCGTTTACCGTAGGAGGCAAAGCGATGCTCGCGCGCATGGGCAGCACCGCTGTGATTTTCGGCAGGCTGTACGGCGAGCTCAACCACCTTGACTTGGGGAAAACGCTTGTCCTCGACAACGCCCAGGCGCATTTGATTTTTACCGAGTTTTAAAAATTATGCCATAACATAAAAGCGGAGCAGGTTCATTTTCCTGCTCCGTCTTATTTTAATCGAAACGCCAGTCTTTTTTCTTTTTTTCTTCCGCTTTTTTGATATCCTCTTCCGAATCCTTCGACAACCTCATTACCATTGCTATAGAGGTTACGAACATTATGATAATATACAGCAAAATAGCGATAACCGCGCCGATCGACATATACTTTACGTTTTCGTTGCCGAGCAGACCGGCGATAAGGAATACTCCTCCGAAACAGCAGATAACGGACACGATGTTTTTAAGATTCCGTTCCTTATCGAGCGCCGAAAAGAAGAACCCTATTATCGGGATAAGTATCAGTATCATGCATATGATTGCAAGCGATACAACCGAGCCTTTCATATCGGATGTTACGCTGAAAAGAAGAATAACCATATTAAACGGCGACTTCATCGTAACCAGGCCGTCCTCATTGAAACGCACATCCTGAAAATACGGGAATGTGCAGACTACGATCTGGGCAAGATACAGTATGCACATCGTTATTCTTAGTCTTTTTCTTACTTTTATGTCAGGTCGCTTTACCATAATAAACCTCCGTAAACAATCTTGCATATTATTGTATCACAGAAACCGGATTTGCACAATAGGAAATTTTATGTTATAATGCATAATTGTTTGATGAAGTTTATCACATGTGAAAAATGTGAGTAAATAAAAGGAAGGAATAATCAGATGAGTTTTATCAATGAAGCCGTTGTATACAACATTTATCCGCTGGGATACTGCGGCGCTCCGAAAGAAAACGACCACATACAAGCCTACAGGCTTGACAAGGTGCTCGACAGCATTGAGCATTTTAAGAAGCTTGGAATAAACGTATTGCTTTTTAACCCCGTTTTTGAAAGCAGCCGCCACGGCTACGATACTATCGACTACCGCAAGGTTGACTGCCGCCTGGGCGACAACGCCTCGTTCAAGAAGATTTGCGACACTCTTAGGGAAAACGGCATCCGCGTTATGCTCGACGGCGTGTTTAATCATGTAGGGAGGGAGTTTTTCGCATTTAAAGACGTTCAGGAAAAAAAGTGGGATTCTCCGTACTGCGGCTGGTTCCAGAACCTCAACTTCGGCGGCAGCAGCCCGCTGGGCGACCCGTTCTGGTACGAGGGCTGGGCAGGTCACTACGACCTTGTAAAGCTCAACCTGCAGAACCCCGACGTTGTGAATTACCTGCTCGACGCGGTCAATTTCTGGATCGACGAGTTCGGAATCGACGGCCTGCGCATCGACGCCGCCGACGTTATCGACTGTGAGTTTTTCAAAAAGCTTCGCCGCACCTGCAAAAGCAAAAAGCCGGATTTCTGGCTTTACGGCGAGATGGTAGGCGGCGACTACAACCGCCTCGCGGGCGGAGAGATGCTCGACTCGGTAACAAACTATGAATGCTACAAGGGCATTTACTCCAGCCACAACGACCACAACTACTTCGAGATCGCGCACTCGCTGAACCGTCAGTTCGCAAACGGCGGCATTTATCAGAATCTTTACACCTTCAACTTTGTCGACAACCACGACGTAAACCGTATTGCAAGCGAGCTGCGCGACAAAAACCACCTTTACAACGTGTACACAATGATGTACACAATGCCCGGCGTTCCGTCAATTTACTACGGAAGCGAGTACGCCGTTGAGGGCAAGCGCACCTGGGAAAGCGACTACGACCTGCGCCCCTGCCTTGACCTGAACAACGTGCCGAACGCAAACTATCAGCTATTTGACCATATTGCAAAGCTCAGCCGCGTAAGACTTGCGCTTGAGGGGCTTAAATACGGCAAATTTGAGAATGTTAACATTCAGAACGAAAAGCTTGTGTACAAGCGCTTTACCGATAATCAGACGGTGTTCGTGATGTTCAACCTGACCGACCGTTGGGAGCGCCTCGGTTTTGACAGCCGCTGCAGCGCGAAGCTCACCGACGTTATGAACAATAACGAGGTGTTTGAATGCGGCGGTTGGTGCGAGATTGACATGCCTCCCTATTCGTCAAGGATACTTGTTGTAAACGACGGAAGCTTTAAGGTGGATTTGGGCGCCGAGGTTGAGTGCACTCCTGTTGAAGCTCCTACTAATAATTCTGTTGCGGAATTAAAAGAAGAGGAAGTGACCCTCGGCAAGTACCGCCACTTCAAGGGCAACGAGTACGAGGTGATAGGCTTTGCAAAACACAGCGAGACCGAGGAAAAGCTTGTACTGTACAAAAGCCTTAAGAACCCCGATGAAGTATGGGCAAGACCGTACGATATGTTTAAAGAGATTATCTTCCGCGACGGAAAGCAAATAAGAAGATTTGAAAAAATCTAACAGAAAATCACCCCCGGTTACCCGAGGGTGATTTTTGATTTAGTAACGCGTTAGTTTATCGTATATCATTCATATACGCCGTACACTTCGCCCGTGTGCGCGTAGTTTGATTGGTACTCGGCAAGATAAACCTGGATGTAGGTTACGTCCTTGACTGTTATCTGATTGTCCATGTCAACATCGGCAAGGATCTTGGGAACGCCCGTCAAATCTTCAAATTCAGCTAATTTTCTCTGGATCTTTGATACGTCCTGAACGGTGATCGTTCCGCTTTCATCAACGTCGCCGTAAATGCCCTTCTTAACAAACTGAGTCTCGCTGGGAGTTTCATTGCCCTTTGTAACGTCGGTGGCTTCAACTGCCTCTTTATGAGGAACCATATCAGTTGTTTTCCAGCCTGCCGGTTTGCCGCCCGTAAGCTGCATGGTTTCAAGAAGATGCGAAGCACCGCCGAGCTTGATTTTCTGAGATTCGATAGGGTTTGCCGTAGGCCACTGAGTTGTCAGGTTATTTAATTTGTTTGTGCCGTTGAAGATTACATATGTGTTCGGCGAGTTAGGCAGATCAAAATCGGATTCTTCCGTGATATTGGTGCCCTTTTTCTGTGCAAGGCATCTTGCGGGGATCTCGGCGTAGTAATAATCGCCGTCCTCTGACATCGCAACGCCCGGCCAGCCCGCTACAACATAAGTATAGGTGGAGCTTGTTGTTTCGTCATATACATAGCAGTTTACATTTTTCCAGTTCTTTACCGCGCTTTTTGCAAGGAACACATATATGCCGGATGATGTCGGCGGGTTCTTCTTATAGAAATATGTAGCTTTTGAGGTGTTTCCGTTTGCATCCTTAGCGGTAAGGTTGAGAGTAATTGTCTCGCCTACTTTGTAATCGGAGCCGATCCTGATAGTGGGAGTGCCCGTAAACTCGGTAGGAGTTGAGTTTTCAAGCGCGTATGTACCCGAAACCGCGTTTTCGAGCGAAAGCTGAACGGTCATGGTATCCTCGCTGAAGCTGCCCGACTCAACTGAAGCGATAGCTTTTGGTGTAGCTGTGGATTTGTAAACGACCGCTACGCCTGTGCTGCCTATATTGCCCTTGAGCACACCGCCGCTAACGGTAAAGGTATTGCCTGTTACGGTATCGGTGTAGCTGCCGTCGGCAAGACCTGTGTCGCTGATATTTGCGGCTGCCTCGTTGCCCGAAAGATTGGAGATAACGATTCCGCTGTCGCCGCGCGCTACATATACCATTGTGCCTGATTTTCCGACCTTTTCGGAAGTAACATTGGCAAACGCGTTGTGGAATTTGTTTACCTCGGAAACAACAGTGCTCTTATATGTGAGGTCGCCTGCAGCCTCGCCCATAAGCGCCGAGCCCGGACGCGCGAAGAAGAGCGCCGTAGCCTTGGCTCTTGAAGCGACAATCGCCCACGCCTTAGCGATGTTTGCATCGTCAATATTTGATGTGTTGGAAATGCCCGCGGAGCCCGAGCTGCCCATATAGGTATCGTGTGATTCCGCCCACAGGACAGCCTTTGAGGCGTCGCGTGAAAGCTGGTAGTTTGTAGCCGAAGCCATTGTGGTGTTGCCCTTTTCAACGCCCGCAAGAACGTTGTCGCTCGACTTGTTTTCGGTTACTCTCATGCGGTCTGTGTATCCGCTGACGTCTCTGCCTGAGATGGTGTTAAGGATCTCACCGTAGGCGAAAAGCTCTTTGCCGCCGTTCTTGCTCTTATAATATTCCTTTGCCTTATCGAGCGTATTTTTCCAGAAATCCGAAGCGTATGTGCCGTCCTTTTCGGTTTCGATGTGCTTAGCCGCGTCAAAGCGGAAGCCGTCTACGCCGCAGTCGATGCACTGCTTGAGCAGACCGAGGATCTTTTCCTGAACCGTGCTGTTGGATGTGTTGAGGTCCGGACAGGCTGAAACATGACCGAGAACCATTTTGGGCATAGTATCGTCCGCTGTGCCCTTTTCACTGTGGAAATAGGTACTGTAGTTGTTGTAGATATCGGGCTCATATTCCTCTACCTCAGGACCGAGCTCATCGGGAAGATCCGAGCCTGACTTGCTTACATTGTTAGCCATGTGGTTCGCTACGATGTCAACAATGATTTTGATACCGTACTTGTCAGCCTCGGTACAAAGATCCTTGAGCTCGGCGCTTGTTCCGAGCCATGAACTCTGCGCTATTGAAAAGCTTACGGGCTGATAGAGCTTCCACCACTGATTAGCAACGTCGGACGACATTCCGTAGTTCTTAGGCTGGGTTACGGGCGACGTCTGAACGGTTGAATATCCCGCCGCGGCAATCTGCGGCAGGTTTGCTTTAATTGAATTGTAAGACCAGTTGAACGCGTGCAGAATTACGCCGTCCTCGGTTTTCTCCTGAGTATTCAGCTCGCTTGACACGGCGGAGTCAGCGCTCGTGCCGGCAGCGTTTGCCGAAATAGAGAAAGCCAGTGAAGAGGTAATTAAAGCCGAAGCTACAACTATGCTTACGAGTTTTTTGAACCTTCTCATCAAAAAACCATCCTTTCTAAAAATTTAAGCATAATTATTATACCAAATTATTATTGTTTTGTATATGTTTTATGTTACAAATCCTCAATACTTTTTTTGTGCATTATTACGTTCATGCTGTAAAATGACGATATATATTGAAAGCCTAAAAATCATTGACTTTTGGCGCCTTTTGTCATATAATTTAGTTTGGCTTTTAGCGATTAAATATAAGAAGGGGTGCATAAATGGAACAGACACAAAAGAAGGTCATTGTATCTTTAAAGGATATTTTTGTCAGTTTTGACGGCGAGGTCATACTCAATAATATTAACCTCGATATCTGCGAAAAAGAGTTTGTAACTATACTCGGTCCCAGCGGCTGCGGAAAAACGACCACCCTGAGGATTATCGGCGGATTCGTCGAGCCTGACAGCGGAGATGTTATCTACGACGGAAAGCGGATAAACAATCTTCCTCCCCACAAAAGGAACGTTAACACCGTTTTTCAAAAGTACTCCTTATTTCCGCACCTTAACGTATTTGACAACGTAGCCTTCGGTTTAAAGCTAAAAAAGCTTCCGAAGAATGAAATAAAAGAAAAAGTAATGAAAATGCTTGCGATCGTAGACCTTAAGGGCTATGAAAAGCGCTCGATAGCAAAGCTTTCCGGCGGTCAGCAGCAGCGTGTGGCGATTGCGCGCGCTTTGGTATGCGATCCCGACATCATTCTGCTTGACGAGCCTTTGGGCGCGCTCGACCTGAAGCTTCGCAAGAGCATGCAGCTTGAGCTTAAGGAGATCCAGCAGCAGACCAAAAAGACGTTTATCTACGTCACCCACGACCAGGAAGAAGCCCTTACCATGAGCGACCGCGTTGTTGTTATGAACAACGGCGTTATCGAGCAGATAGGCACGCCCGAGGACATATACAACGAGCCCGTAAACGCCTTTGTAGCCGACTTTATCGGTGAGGCGAACATTCTTAACGGCATTATGATAGACGACTGCAGAGTAAGGATACTCGGCAGAGAGCTTGAATGCGTTGACAAGGGCTTCGGCAAAAACACGCCTGTAGACGTTGTTATCCGCCCCGAGGACGTAATAGTCTGCTCCCCCGCCGACGGTCAGCTTACGGGCACTGTTGAAAACATAACCTTCAAGGGCGTTCATTATGAGATCAGCGTCCGCGTAGGCAGATGCGAGATCCTTATCCACTCAACCGACAGCGCCGTTTTGGGCAGCGAGGTCGGTCTTAGGGTGATCCCGTTCAATATTCAGATAATGAACAAGCTGCTTCCGATCGAAAGCAACACGATCGAAACAACCGTGACCTATGCCGACGAAACAGAGCGCAGCTTTGAGTTTGAGCTTGAGGGCGAAACGATTACCGTTCCCGGCAAGTACATTCCCGAGGGCAAAAAAGTCAGGATACACATGCCGTTTGACGCCCTGTCCATTACGGGCGAGGGCGAAGGACACCTTAAGGACGTTTATATAGAGTCGGTCGTTTACAAGGGCGAGCACAACGAGATAATCCTTGAGTCCGACACGCGCAAGTGGCTTATGCTCAGCGACACCGACGAGCAGGTAGCTACATATGTGCCGCTGTGGTTCGATTTTTCAAAGGCAAGCTTTGAGGTGATCGACTCACCTGATAACGGGGAGGGTGAGCAATGAAATCTAAAAAGCTCTCTATCCCCTACATCGCGTGGATGGTAGTATTTACCATGATCCCGATAGTCATGATAGGCCTGACCGCTTTCCGTGACAAGGCGGGCAACTTTTCGCTGGAGCCGTTTGCCAAGGCGTTTGACTACAGATATGTGTTCTTTAAATCACTATGGATAGCCCTGCTGTCGACGCTTATATGCCTGATTTTGGCATACCCGTTGGCATACATGCTCAGCAAGATGAAAAAGTCGACACAAAAAACCGTTCAGCTTCTTATCATGGTCCCGATGTGGATGAACTTCCTGCTGAGGATCTACGCATGGAAGATAATCCTTCAAAAGCACGGCGCGCTTGACACGGCGCTGTCTATGCTTGGCATCCACGGCAGCTATATAGGAAACACCGCCGCGGTAGTTGTCGGCATGGTCTACGAGTACCTGCCGTTTATGGTGCTGCCGATTTTTACCGTAATGCAGAAAATCGACCATAACCTGATTGAAGCGGCTCAGGACTTGGGCTCAAACAACGCCTCGGTATTTAAAAAGGTCATCTTTCCGCTTAGTATTCCCGGCGTTATTTCGGGAATAACAATGGTGTTCGTACCGAGCGCCAGCACCTTCCTTGTGGCGGAGCATTTGGGCGGCATGGACGACGTAATGATAGGCGACGTGATCGATAAGATATTCCTGACCGACCAAAACACCGGCTCGGCGATATCGCTGATTCTGATGCTGTTCATCCTGATTTTCCTTGTTATAATGAATCTGTTTGGCGACGAGGAGGCGATTGCGTAATGAAAAAGAAAAAAAGCGGGATCGTCACCAAAATCTATTTCGGACTGATATTTTTCTTTCTGTACATGCCGATAGGGATAATGATTTTCATGTCCTTCAACAGCGGCAAAAACAGCACGGTCTGGAAGGGCTTTTCGCTGAAATGGTACGGCGAGCTGTTCAAGAGCAAAGAGCTTATGAACGCGCTGGGCAACACGCTTATCGTCGCTCTGCTTGCTTCAATTTTCGCTACGATTCTCGGAACCGCCGCCGCTATCGGCATTCACAACTTCAAGGGCAAGTCGCGCGCGGTCATTCAGAACGTGTCAAACCTGCCTATCATCAGCCCCGACATCGTAATGGGTGTTTCGCTTATGCTGCTTTTCAGCTTTTTAGGCGTGCTTCTCCATTTTGAGATGGGCTTCTGGACGGTTTTGATTTCACACGTTTGCTTCTGCGTTCCGTTTGTTGTGCTCAACGTTATGCCAAGATTAAGGCGCATGGATCAGAGCGTATACGACGCCGCCCTCGATTTAGGCTGCAACCAATGGCAGGCGTTCTACAAGGTAGTGCTCCACGAGCTTATGCCGGGTATCTTCTCGGGTATGCTTATGAGCTTTACCTACTCGATGGACGATGTTGTTATTACGCACTTTACTCAGGGCGCTTCCTTCAACAACCTGTCCACAAAGATTTTTGAAATGCTGCGCAGGCAGGTACGTCCTACTGTAAACGCGCTGTCGGCACTTCTGTTTCTGGCAATTATTATTGTGCTGGTACTTATTAATGTTTTTGATCGCCGCGCTGAAAAGCGTCATGCGAAATAAATAAATGGGAGAATGATAATGAAAAAGATTCTTAGCGTTATTTTGTCAACCGTATTAGCAGGCTCTGCCGCGCTCAGCATGGCAAGCTGCGGCTCATCAGGAAGCAGCACAGCTTCCGATGCCACCAATGACTCCGCAAGCAAAGCAGGCAGCAAGGGTGTAGTAAACGTTTATAACTGGGGCGAGTACATGGCTCGCGGTGAGGACGATACTAAGGACGTTATTGCCGAGTTTGAAAAGGAAACAGGCATAAAGGTAAACTACACTACCTACGACACAAACGAGGAGCTTTACAGCAAGCTGACGCAAAGTAACGTAAGCTATGACGTTGTAATTCCTTCGGAGTACATGATCAGCAAAATGATTAAGGAAAACCTGCTTCTGGAGCTGAACTACGACAATATCCCCAACTACAAATACATCAGCGACCGCTTTAAAAAGCTGCCGTGCGACCCTGAGAGCAAATATACCGTTTGTTATTCGTGGGGCGTAACCGCAATGGTTTACGACAAAACAGCCGTTGACCCCGCTCCCAAGGATTGGGACGCGCTGTGGAACGAGGACCTCAAGGGCGAAATCCTTATGTTCGACAACAGCCGCGACGCTATGGCTATAGCAATGCAGCTCTGCGGGATCGACCCCTCAAACTGCACCAAGGCTGACGTTGACAAGGCGGTTGAAAAGCTTGAACAGCAAAAGCCGCTTCTGAAAAAATACGCCATGGATCAGGTGTTTGACGAGATGGAAGGCAGCCAGGCTGCTATCGCTTCATATTACGCGGGCGATATAGCCGCAATGATGGACGAAAACGAGGATCTCGACTACTGCCTGCCCGAAAGCGGCTCCAACCTGTTCTACGACGCAATGTGCATTCCCAAATGCAGCAAGAACAAGGAAAACGCCGAGGCGTTCATAAACTTTATGCAGAAGCCCGAAATCGCGGCCGAAAACTGCAAGTACCTCCGCTACGGCACACCGAACACCGACGCTCCCAACTATCTTGACGACGACATCAAGAACAGCGAGCTCACCTTCCCGAGCGAGGATTACCTCAAAAAGTGCTACGTTTTCCAGAACGTTGACGACGAGGTTTACGCTTACATGCAGGAGCAGTTCTTAAAGGTTAAGGCACAATAAATAAATCAAATCAAGGGACAGTCCGCGCGGCTGTCCCTAATTTATTATGAAATTTAAAAAATCATAAGAAAACTATTGACAGTCATATGAACCTGTGCTATAATCTTGTAACTGTAAGGCAGACACACGCCCTTAATGTTACAAGGAGGGAATGCAATGAAAGCTATCCAGACAATAAACCTGACAAAGCGCTACGGAAAGCACCGCGGAATCGAAAACGTCGGGCTTGCCATTGACGAAGGCGATTTCTTCGGCTTTATCGGCCCCAACGGAGCCGGAAAGAGCACAACTATCCGCACGCTGCTGGGGCTGATTTTTCCGACAAGCGGCACAGCGGAAATCTTCGGAAAACAAATCGTTAACGACAAGACGGAGATCCTTGCTCAGGTGGGCTACCTGCCGTCGGAAGCTATCTACTACGGCAATATGAGGGTGCGCGACATTCTGAGCTTCGCCGCAAAGTCAAGACGTATAAACTGCAAAAAAGAGGCCGCTCAGCTGTGCGAAAGGCTTGAACTCGACCCGTCAAGAAAAGTGGGCGAGCTTTCGCTCGGCAACCGCAAAAAGGTTGGAATAGTGCTCGCAATGCAGCACAACCCCAGGCTGTATATTCTTGACGAGCCGACAAGCGGACTCGATCCGCTGATGCAGCAGGAGTTTTACTCGCTGCTAAAGGAGCGAAACAGGCAGGGCGCCACGGTTTTTCTTTCTTCTCATATCTTATCCGAGGTGACGCGTTACTGCGAACACGCCGCCGTCATCAGGGAAGGCTCGGTTCTCGTCAGCGACAGCGTGAAGAATCTGGCTCACACGGGCGTTAAGCAAGTGACCTTGCAGGGAATTGCCGCAGTGCCTGAAATAAACGGCACAACCAATATGAGCTTCAATAACGGCTGCGCAAAGTTTTTATACAGGGGCGACCAGAGCGAGCTTATCCGCGCGCTGTCAGCGCTGAGGTTTGAGGACGTCACTATCGCCGACCCCGACTTTGAGGATATTTTTCTCCACTACTATACAAAGGAGGAAGACTTATGACCGTATTTTTTCACGAGCTTAAGCGCGGCAGGCTTTCGCTGATAATCTGGACAGCTGCGATCTCCTTCATGCTTGCCGTTACTATTCTGATTTTTCCGCAGATGAAGCCGCAAATGGAGGATATGGATAAAATGGTCGCCAACATGGGCGCATTGTCCTCGGCGTTCGGAATGGATAAAATGGGTATGTCCGAGTTCATCAACTATTTCGCGCTGGAATGCGGCAGCATGCTCGGCTTGGGAGGCGCGCTCTTTGCGGCTCTTCTCGGCATTTCGGCTCTCGCAAAGGAGGAAAAAGAGCACACGGCAGAATTTCTGTACACCCTTCCCCTTTCGCGCTCGTGCATAGTTTTGCAGAAGCTGCTTTCGGTTGTTGTGCAGATAATTATTCTTGATATTTTCACCACAGGCTGCACGCTCGGCTGCATATACGCGGTCGGCGAGAGCGTTGAAGCTGAGGCAATGGTTCCGCTTTTGCTCTCCTATCTGCTTTTACAGCTTGAAACCGCCATGCTCTGCTTCGGCATTTCGGCGTTTATCAGAGGAAACGGCCTCGGCTTAGGTCTTGGGCTTGCGCTCGGGTTGTATTTTATAAACCTGATCTCAAACATCACCGAGGACGCCAAGTGGCTCAAATATATCACTCCGTTCAGCTACGCTGAGGGCTCTGATATAATCGCTGATCACTCAATCGAGCCGAAGTACCTTGCCGCAGGCGCAATAATGAGCGCGTTCGCGGTTTCGGCGGCGTTTATAAAATACCGCAAAAAGAACTTAGCGGCGTAACCATAAGAAAAAAAGACCGGAAAAACCGGTCTTTTTTCTTTATCCGAATTAAACGGGATGGATCATTTTTTTTGTATCTACCAGATCGCTGTTGATACCGAAGCGCGCGTTTCTTCTCTTTTCAAAGAAGTCGAGCGCGACCTTCGGGAACTGTGCGTAAGAGAGCACGTCCTCGGGCTGTTCCATCCACTCGGCTATCTCCATTCTCATCTTCTCGAGCTCCGGCTCAAGCCTGTCGGCAGGTCTGCCGGTGATGATCTCCATATCGCCGCAGATCTTCTTCTGGAATTCCGGATCGATCGGCATCGGAGTTGTGCCGTACTCGCCCGCTACCATTCCCTTGAACTCGCGGGTACACATGCTGTATCTTTCGCCTGTGATAACGTTGAACACCGCCTGCGTTCCGACTATCTGCGAGGTAGGAGTTACAAGCGGCGGATAACCCGCGTCCTTGCGGACACGCGGAACTTCCTCGAGCACCTCGGTCAGCTTATCCTCCTTGCCCGCCTGCTTAAGCTGGGACAACAGGTTTGAGAGCATTCCGCCGGGAACCTGATAGATGAGCGCCTTGGCGTCGGTCGCGAGCATTTTTGGATCGAGCAAGCCGCTCTTGATGTATTTTTCACGCAGAGTCATAAAGTACGCGCGGATCTCGGCAAGCGCCCTGATGTCGAGCCCTGTGTCGTATTCCGTGCCCTGAAGCGCGGCGACCATCGACTCTGTAGGAGCGTGCGAGGTTCCGAGGGCAAGCGGACTGATAGCTGTATCAATGCCGTCTGCGCCAGCCTCAACAGCCTTGAGAAGGCACATTGAAGCCAAACCTGAGGTGTAGTGGGTGTGGATTTGAAGCGGAAATTCGGGAAGCTCTGCCTTAATAGCCTTTACAAGGCTTTCGGTGCGCGACGGTGTGAGCAGCGCCGCCATATCCTTGATACAAATTGAATTTGCGCCGGCGTCGGCGATTCTTTTTGCGTACTCAACATAGTACTCGTCGGTAAAAACGGGACCTGTTGTGTAGCTGATAGCGACCTGAGCGTGACCGCCCTCTTTATTAGCCGCCGTGATTGCGGTTTTGAGGTTCTTAATGTCGTTAAGCGCGTCAAAAATGCGGATAATGTCAATGCCGTTGGCAATTGAGCGCTGAACCAGATACTCAACGCAGTCGTCGGCGTAGTGACGGTAGCCGAGCATATTCTGACCGCGGAACAGCATTTGGAGCTTTGTGTTGGGGCAGTGATCCTTTATTGTGCGAAGGCGCTGCCACGGATCCTCGTTGAGGAAGCGCAGGCATGCGTCGTATGTAGCGCCGCCCCAACACTCCAAAGAATAGTAGCCTATTTTATCGAGCGAATCAAGGATAGGAAGCATGTCCTCCGTCGTCATCCTTGTCGCGATCAAAGACTGGTGCGCGTCGCGCAGAGCGGTCTCGGTGATTCTAATTTTCTTTGCCATTATGCAGTCTCCTTAATTGAGTGTTACCAGCACCTTGCCGGAGTCAACAGCCTCGCCCTTTGAGACCTCGATCGTGGCAACGGTGGCGTCCTGCGGAGCTTTTACGGGAGTTTCCATCTTCATAGCCTCGATGAAAACAAGGTCTTCGCCGGCTTTGACGGTCTGACCTACGGTAACAACAACGTTTACTACGGTTCCGGGCATAGGAGCCTTTACGCTGATATTGCCAACAGCGCCGGCAGGAGCTGCGGGCTTGGCGGCAGGCGCAGCCGGTGCTGCGGCTGCGGGAGCGGCTGCAGCTGGAGCGGCGCTTTCGCCGAGCTCCTCGACCTGTACGTCATAAGCTGTGCCGTTTACGGTGATTCTGAGATTTTTCATATTTATTTCCCCTTTTCAGTGGTTATAGTCTTAATTATTCCGAATTATACGGTGCTGTGCTTTTTAGCTACCGTTGGAACGCGCTTGCCCGCGAGCATATCAAGCGCGGAGATAAGCGCGGAACGCAGCTCAGCTTCATCAACGATGCCGTCTACATATCCGTTTTGAGCGGCATTGAACGCGGAGAGGTTCTCCTGCGCGAACTTTTCGGCGGCGTCCTTCTGCATATCAACGGGAACCTTCATCTGCTCGGGAGCCATGATGAGCGCCGCGGCCTCGACATTTACGGGAGAGATAACAGCGTTCGGGAACGCGTAAACAACGTCGGCGTTAGCTCCCGTACCGGCAAGCGCCACATAAGCGGAGCCGACAGCCTTTCCCACCACAACGGAAATTTTTACCGTGGTAGATTCGGCGTAAGCGGAGGTGAGCCTGCGCGCTGTATTGAGGTTTTCAAATCCGCCGCAGTCCGCGAAGGTTATTACGGGAAGCGAGAACGCGTCGCAGAAACGCACAAACTTGGCGATTTTTTCAGCTGATTTATCATCAAGCGGCTTTCCGACCGTGCGGACAACGCCGATTACGCTGCCGCCCAGACGCGCAAGGCGGATCCTCGCGTTATCGCCGAACTCGTCGGCGATCCTGAGCTTTGAACCGCCGTCAACTATTTTGCTGACTATGCAGCTGCCCTGAGGCGACGGCTGCTCCTCAAAGCCCTCGGGAGGCATGTTGAGGTTATTTGACGGAAGATAACACACAAGCTCTTTTGCCTGCTTTACGGCGCTTGCGGCGTCCTTTGCAACAAATGAGGCGTTGCCGTTTGCCGCATTGAAAGCGGCGTCAGCGTTCTTTCCCGTAACGTCGAGAGAAAGCTTGGCGTCCTCGGTCATAATTACAAAATCAGCGCTTACAGCCGCCAAGGCGTTTGTTCCGAGGCAGGTTCCCGTAATTACGGAAATCTGAGGAACCGCGCCGCTGAGCTTTGAGGTAAGGTTGATAACCTCGCCGCAGCCTGCAAGAAGCTCCGTGCCCTGATTAAGTCTGCCGCCTACGCTGTCGTAAAAGCCGACAACGGGCGCGCCTGTTTTAAGCGCGAGCTTATAGAGCTTTTTAAGCTTTGCCGCCTGAGCCTTGCTCATTGCTCCGCCGCAGACGTCGCTGTTTTGAGCGAAAGCGTAAACGGGCAGCCCCTCTACGGTGCCAAAGCCCGCGACGACCTCGGCAAAGCCCTCGCCCGATTTGGCAAAAGCGTCGATTTCGCAGAAGCTGCCTTCATCAAAAAATCCGGTGACTGTCTGATACGCGGACGTTGCCGCGATTTCAGCCTTTGCCGCCTGAATTCTGTCAGTATCCATGTATATATCCTCCTGTGCAAGCGATAAGACCAAACTACCGCATATTAAACTTTATATATTATACCGCAAAACGGAAAAAAGCACAAGGGGGATTTATAAAAATTTAAGACATACAGATTTATAAAAATTTACCGCATACAAATTTATAAAATATTTCCGCATAAAAAGGACGCACAGCCGTGCGCCCCTGAAAATCAATAATAATAAATCAAATCAGCCTTCCGTTTACAAGCGGATTGGCAAGCAGGTTTTTTACTTCCTTTTCGGTAAGGTCGCGCCAGTCTCCCTGTTTAAGCATACCCATTTTCACTCCGCCTATCTGGGTGCGGCGCAGACGAGCCACTTCAAGCCCTACGGCGTCGCACATACGGCGTATCTCGCGGTTTTTGCCCTCGTGAAGTATCATCTCAAGCACAACCCTGCCCGGCTCCTTGTGAACGACATGAACGATTGCGGGCGCGGTTTTTACGCCGTCAAGCTCAACGCCCGTTTCAAGCTTTACAAGCTGATCCTCGGTAATATCGGGGCGCACGGTTACTCGGTAAAATTTATAAACACTGTTGCGCGGATGCATAACCTTATTTGCAAACTCGCCGTCGTTGGTGAAGATAAGCAGACCCTCGCTGTCCTTGTCAAGCCTGCCTATGGGATATACCCTCTCGCCCACGTTTTTAACAAGCTCGGCAACGCATTTTCTGCCGCGCTCGTCGTTCATTGTGGTAATAAAGCCGCGCGGCTTGTTGAGCATGATATATCGGTAATGCGTTTTAGGCATGACAACGCGCTTGCCGCTGACATAAACCTTGTCGTTCGGCGTTACCTTGTCGCCCAGTACGGCGGTCTTTCCGTTGATTTTAACCTTGCCCTGCACAATAAGCTCCTCGGCTTTTCTGCGCGAGGCAATGCCGCACTGTGATATAAATTTTTGAAGTCTTACGGGTTCGTTTTTAACCATATGTAAAAAATTCCTTTATTCTTTGAAAAAATCCTTTTTTGACTCTCTTTTCCCCTACATTTTCGGCGGCTTTCACTTTAACGCTTTTAAGCACCTTTCCGCCGAGCAGATAATCTATCCTGCCCAAAGCTTCGCCCTTCTTTACCGGCGCATACACAAAGTTGTCGAGATATATCTTTCGCTCTATCTTATCGTCGCCGCCGCCTTCAAGGACGATATCAACGTCGCTCTCACCTGTTACCGCGACTTTATTTTGCTCGCCTCCGACACACGGAACGTCGATTTTCAGACTGCCGTCGCCGCTGTGATAGCCGCTCAGGCGTGAAAATCCGTAATCATACAGCGCCATGTGGTCGTTCCAGTCGGTTCTGTCGTCAAGCGTAACGCACACCAATGTCACATTGTTGCGCCGCGCCGCCGATACAAGGCACCTGCCCGCGGCTGTGGTGTAGCCTGTTTTGCCGCCGATGCAGTCAGGGTAAAGCTTAAGCAGGCGGTTGTGATTGGCATAGGTGATTTTTTTGTCTGACGGCTCTGCAAACGAAACAACCGCGCTTTTCTGAGAGGTAAGGCTTGAAAAAGCCTTGCTGCGCAGTCCCACAGCCATCAGCAGCGCCATATCAGCCGCCGTGGTGTAGTGCTCGTCATCGTCAAGTCCGCTGGGAGTGACAAAATGGGTGTTCTCCATTCCGATCTGCTTTGCGCGCGCGTTCATCAGGTTTGAAAACTTTTTAAAGCTTCCGGAAATCGAAACAGCCGCCGCGTTTGCCGCGTCGTTGCCCGAGACCATCATCATGCCCGCTGCCAGGTCGCTGAGCCTCAGCTTTTCGCCGACCTCGAGGTACATTGAGCTGCCCTCGGCAGTCATCTCATCTGTGAAGGTTATTACGCGGTCGTTTTTTGCCGCTTCCTCCAATGTCAGAAGCGCGGTCATCAGCTTTGTGGTGCTGGCAGGCTTCATCCGCTTGTTTTCATTCTCTGAAAGAATTATCTTTTTATTCTCCACGCAATAGAGCACAAAGGCTCCGGCGCCTGTTTTCGGAATATCTGCCGCCGAAACGCTTACAGGAAAAACAAAAACCAAAGCAAGGCAAAGGATAATCGCGACTGTCTTTTTCATTTAAGCACCCCGGTGCATTATATGCGCGGAGTGAGCGTATATGCTAAATCAATCAGATGTCAACGTCGTCAACTGTGATTTCGGAGAAGTCGTCGGTTACGTCGATTTCGGTTTTCTTGTCCTTTTTAAAGAAGCCCTTTACCTTATCGACAACATCGGGGACCATACCCATGATCTTATCAAGTCCGTCGCCTCCGCCTACGGAGATAAGGCGCACGTTGCCCTTATAAACGGTGAGGAACGCTATAGGCTGAATGGTGACTCCGGCGCCGCTGCCGCCGCCGAAAAGGTCTTTTTTCTCGTTTTTGGTAGGCAGATCGGAGCCGCCTGACGCAAAGCCGTAGCTGACCTTTGAAACGGGCCATTTCCTTGATTTTATCCATTGTGATGTTCATTAAGTTATCGATGGGATGTGCCATATTAACCTCTCCTCCATTGAAAGTATTGATTTCTTTACTATCTGTATCTTTCGGCTTTTTGCCGTTTTTAAGACGAATTAAAAGCTTGATCGCCTTGAAGCCGTAGCGGAAGGCGATATCGAAAATCCACAGCAGGCGGATATATGCGTAAATATCCACCGCGTACTGCGACTGAGAGCCCTCGTTAAAGTCGGGCGAAATATCGACGCCGTACTTTTTGCATTTTGCCGCCTTTACAAGAATACTCACCGCGGGGTAAACCGCAAGGCAAAAGTAACCGTATTTTACGGCGGTGTCGTCGGCGTCCTCGCCGTGGTAGCAAATGCTTATGCTGAAGCGCTTTATGACAAGGTGCTTGAAAAAGCTTTTCAGCGCTCCTTTTGCAAGCGAAGCCGCCTCGCGTATAGTGTCGACAAGCCAAAGAATGCCTTTTTCTTTAACGATACCCGGCTTTTTCTTCTTTTTCTTATCTTCTTCGGCTTCCTTTTCCTTGTCCTTTTTCTTATCTTTTTTCTTTTTCTTGGGCTTAGGCGGATAAACGGTTATCGGAATGAAGCCTATCTTCAGAACCGCCTTTACCTCGCCCTTATATGAAACCTTTACGCCTATCGGAATCAACAGTATCAGAAAAATCAGCAGGATGATTCCGAGCAGTATATAAAGCCACGTCAAATGCATCCCCCGTTTCTCTCACAATGATATCCGCGCCGTTTATTCCTCGGGCTCGGTTTCCTGCGGCTCCTTTTCATCCTCGCTCTCGGGAAGCGGAGGCAGCTCGTCTAAGCTGCTGATATTAAAGCAGCGCAAAAAGTTTTCGGTAGTGCCGTATAAAAGCGGTCTGCCCGGAAGTTCAAGCCTGCCCTTTTCCTCTATCAGATCCTTTGAGGTAAGGCTGCCGATAACGCCGCTGCAGTCAACGCCGCGCACCTGCTCCACAAACGCCTTTGTAACGGGCTGATTGTACGCCACGACCGCCAGTACCTCAAGCGCCGCCTGAGAAAGCGGAGTATTCCTGCGCAAATCCATTACGGTGCGGATCTGCGGCGCGTATTCCTTGCGCGACACCATCTGGTAACTGTTTTTAAGCTTTATAATAGTTATGCCCGTTTCGGTGCTTTCGTAGTCATTCAAAAGCGCCTCAACGCCGCTGTCGACCTCCTCGGCGGAGATCTCAAGCGCCTGAGCGATCCTATCGCGCTCAACCGAGCCGCCTGCGGCAAAGAGTATTGCCTCGATAGCGGCGCGGATATTTATTTCTTTTACAGAATTATCTTCATTCATCAGGAGTTGCCCCCTCTCTTTCGATCATACGCACCACGGCGTTCTCTCCCGAACCCTCTATTCGGATACGCTTGCCCTTTACAAGCTCCAGCGTAGCCAAAAATGTAGCCACCAAGTCGCTTTTGCCCTCGCACACCTCAAAAATCTCGTGGTATTCAAGCCTTTTGCCGTGCCAAAGCCTGCGCATAAGCTGAATGATCTTGCTGTTCACCGAAACGATTTTGTGGGCGACTATGCCCGAAAAAGCCTGCTCTGACGGCGGCAGACGCCGCTTTCCCCTGCCGACCGCGCTGATATAAGCCTTTGCTATATCCTCGCTCGGATGGCTGCGGTTATATGTCATATCGTACTCAACGGGCGACGCCGCGCGAAAGAAGGTATCGAAGTCGTAGATACCGCCGAGCTTTGCGGCGATCTCTCTGCATACCGCGTATTCAAGCAGCTGACCTGACAGCTCCTTTTTGAGCTCCTCGGCTTCCTCCTCGTACTTCGGCAGCAGCATTACGGATTTGATGTACACAAGCCTTGACGCCATTGTGAGGAACTCGGAGGCTATTTCCATCTGATTTTCCTGCATGCGGTTTATCTGCTCCATATACTGCTCCAGCAGGTCGGAGATCTGAATGTCGTATATGTCGATTTTATTTTTTGATATCAAAGTCAATAGCAAGTCAAGCGGCCCCTCAAAAACGGGAAGCTTGTATTGCAGCTGCGTTTCCATAGGCGCCTCAGCTTACAAAGGGCTTGAACGGGAGCCGCGCAAGCCAGCTTATTCCGTCATTGAGCCAGTCGGTGCAGGTGCTCAGAACGCCGTTGAGCGCGCCGCCCCACATAAGGGCAAAAAGCACTATGAAAAATACGTTCTGGTAACGGTAGAAAAAGTTGACTGCCTTGTTGGGTAAAAATACAAACAGCACCTTTGAACCGTCGAGCGGAGGTATCGGAATAAGGTTGAATACCGCCAGACTGAGGTTTACCGTAATATAGAATGACAGGAAATAATAAAGAAGCGTATAGCTGAAAGTCATTCCGTTTGTAGAGATAAGCATATCGGGTAAATTGTAAAGGAACGCGTAGTAAACAAGATAGCCCGCGAGCGCGGCTATCATATTGGCTACGGGACCCATGAGCGCGGTTATAGCCATTCCCAGCTTTGGGTGCTTGAAATAGCGCGGATCAACGGGTACGGGCTTTGCCCAGCCGAAGCCGATAAGCAGCAGCATGACCGCGCCGATAGGATCGATATGGCTTATCGGGTTAAGCGACAATCTGCCGCGCGCTTTGATGCCCTTGTCGCCCAGACATGAAGCCGTAAAGGCATGCGCCCACTCATGGAACGGAAGAATAAGAAAGATAACAAGCAGCACGGCAAGGATCTGCGCAAACACCTGCTCCATTGTAAAATTGCCGTTTAATAATGTCAGAAGCATATAATCCTCCAATGAACACAATTATAGATAGTATATATTATATATCAAAACTGCAAAAAAAACAAGGAAAATAAGAAGTTTTAAAACAAGTTGAGAAATTTTCAAAAAACACTTGCTTTTTTTCGGGTTTTCTGGTATTATAACAAAGTTAGGAAAATAATTTGAATGACTAAGGAGGTGCAGACGCATGGCAAAATGTGATTTCTGCGGTAAGGATGTAAAATTCGGCATCAAGGTATCTCACTCTCACAGACGTTCCAACAGAACTTGGAAGCCCAACGTTCAGCGTGTTAAGGCGATCGTTGACGGTTCACCGAAGCGTGTATATGCTTGCACCCGTTGCTTACGTTCAGGTAAGGTTACCAGAGCAAACTAATAGATTTACATCTTAAAGGGCTGTTTTGCAGCCCTTTTAATTTTTCCAAAAAAATGTTTAAGCCCGGTTCACAGTGAGCCGGGCTTTTGGTGATCAGTTATTATATATATCGCGTTTTCGCAGGACAAACAGCACTATTGAACAAATCAGCAGCATCAAAAGAATGATCAGCGCGATATACCACTCGCCTGTATATATTTTTGCGTCGTTTTTATTCTGAGAATCATTCGGCGGCCCCGTTGTGGCTGCCGCGGTCGGCTTCTCGGTGGGCTTTATAGTGGTGGTTGTCTTTTCATCTTTTGTGGACGGGTTATAGTTTGAGTCGTGAAAAGTTGACGGTGTGATAAGAGTCTGTTTTGAAACGCTTACGTCTTTTGTACGGGCGTTATTGATCACTTTTCCGTTTTTGACAAGGCTGACCTCTTTATTTGTAAGCGACATACCTGTTTTTGAGTCGGGCTCTGAAACCCACAGCTCGTCGACCGATAAATCGACCTTTGTTATCTCGGTGTCGTTCGGAATAAGCTTGGGCACGTCAAAGACGATTTTCACAAAGTCGGACTCGCGTATAGTGTAGTCATACATTTTAAGATCGGTCGCGTTAAACTCAATAAGTCCGTTTTTGTCGTCAAAGCTTACGGAAGCGGTTTTGCTCATTATCGGGCAAATTGAATCAATGGTGTTTTTGGCGGGATCGACTTTAAGTATCTCGCTGTCGTAAGAGAGCACCCAGTTTATTGAGAGCAGCGCCTTTGACGACTGCAAAGTAAATCTGACGGTAAACTCCTTTGTGTACTCGTTGTAATCGGCGTTTGTTTTACCGAAATAATTTGAAATGACCGAGACCGACAACGCGGGAAAACGCGCTGTTGACACCGTATTCGGCGGCGCCGTTCCCAAAGGGTCAGACGCGCCTTTTTCCGATCCGTCGGCGGAATACGAGGGAGTTGACGCATCGGATATTTCCTCCCCCTTTGCGGCAAAAACCGAGGCAATAAATATTGAGGTTGTCATGATAAAAGCCAAAAGAAAACCAAGCGCTCTTTTTGACACGACACATTCCTCCGTACTGAAAACTTATTATATGATTATACTACAAAAAGCGGTAAAAAGCAATATTTTTTCGCTTTTGAATCAAACAAGGCTGCCGAAACTAATCGGCAGCCTCAATTTTATACAAACAAGCGACAGCTTCTTAGCCATCGCTTGTCATATTACTCTTATTCTGTTTTATTCGGGTTTACCCCAACTATTGACAGAGAGCCCAAATAAAAAAGGCGTGCGTGAGCACACCCTTTTATAATTCTTTATTGGAATTTATCTGCGAGCAGGTCGCTCATATCGTACATTCCCGGCTGCTTGTCCGCGAGGAAAACCGCGGCGTTTACCGAGCCTGCGGCGAAAACCTCCTTGGACTGCGCCTGATGCGTTATGGTGACTACCTCGTCATGGCCGGCGAAGATCACCTCGTGCTCGCCTACTATCGTTCCGCCTCTTACCGAGTGGATACCGATCTCGTTCTTTGAGCGCCTTTTGCGGTAGGCGTGTCTGTCGTAAACATACTGGGGCTCCTCGCTCAGCGTTCCGGATATTCCGTCGGCTATCATCAGGGCGGTTCCGCTCGGAGCGTCTACCTTTAGGTTGTGGTGCTTTTCGACGATTTCGATGTCAAAGCTGTTACCCAGCACCCTTGCCGCCTGTTTTGAAAGCTCGATAAGCAGGTTGATACCGAGCGACATATTTCCCGAAAAGAATATTGCGATTTTTTCGGAGGCTGCCTTTATCTTCCCAATCTGCTCCCGAGAGTAGCCCGTGGTGCAGATAACGCACGGAACGCCGTTCTTCAGAGCGTAATCGAGCATACCGTCGAGAGCGGCGGGATTTGAAAAGTCGATTATAACGTCGGGCGCTTCGGCGGCGCCTTCAAAGGACGGGTAAACGGGAAAACCGTTTTTATTATCGCCGAACGCGTCAACTCCGAAAACCGTTTGACAGGCGGCGTTTTCTTCAACAGAGCGAGCCACAAAGCCGCCCATTTTACCGTTGCAGCCTACAATCGCTATATTAGTCATCATTACACTTCCTTATCAAAAGGCCGGCACAAAATCCGCTTTGCGCCGGCTCTTTCTAAAATAATTATTATCTCAGCTTTCCCACTTGGAATCATCGCAAATATTTGATTACAAACCGTAGGGACAGCCCTTGCGGCTGTCCGTTAGTAGTGGCAGAATATTATTTAATTGCCGCAATGTTTGATTGTGTGGAAAACATTGATTGGGAGACCGCAAGGGTCTCCCCTACGAATTAATCTCAGACTTTTGCGTTTTTTCTTTTGTTAATGCGGAAAGGTTGAGTTATTGTATAAAATCACTTTGAATACTTATTGAGCAAGTCGTACTTTGCGAGGCAGTCCTTTAGGTTGTGGTAGCCCGCGGTGCTCATGGGAACAAGCGGAAGCCTGCATTCGCCCGCTTCAAAACCAAACAGATTCATAGCGGTCTTGACGGGAATGGGGTTTACGTCGCTGAACAGAATGTTCATCAGCTCAAGGTAGTGGAAGTGGAGCTTCTGAGCCTCGGCAAAGTCGTTGTCAAGGCAGAGCTGACAGATATTGTGCATTTCCTCGGGGCAGATATTGGCGAATACCGAAATAACGCCCAAGGCTCCCAGCGACATGAACGGAACGGTCTGGTCGTCGTTGCCGGAGTAGATATCGAGCTTGTCGCCGCAGAGCGAGCGGATAAGCGCGACCTGGCTGATATCGCCGCTGGCTTCCTTTGCCGCTACTATATTGGGGTGCTTGCACAGCTCGGCATAGGTCTTTGCCTGGATATTGCAGCCTGTGCGCGAGGGCACATTGTAAAGAATAACGGGCAGGTCGACCGAATCGGCAATCACGTTAAAGTGCTTGATAAGGCCTGCCTGCGAGGTCTTGTTGTAGTAAGGGGTCACGGTAAGAAGCGCGTCGATACCGTACTTCTGAGCCTCTTTTGACAGCATTACCGCCGTTGAGGTGTCGTTGCTGCCCGTGCCCGCGATAACGGGAACTCTGCCGTTGATTTTTTCAGCGACAAAGGCGAGCACCTCGCAGTGCTCCTTTTCGGAAAGAGTAGCCGCCTCGCCTGTGGTGCCGCAGGCAATGATAGCGTCTGTCTTGTTCGCAACGTGGAACTCCAGCAAATCAGCAAGCACCGGATAATTAACGGAGCCGTCTGAATTCATGGGAGTAATAAGCGCCACGCCCGAACCTGTAAAAATGTGGTTAGCCATAATACGCCTCCATATTTATTTATTAATCCATATAACCTTCCGCGCAGAGCAGCTCGGCAAGCAGAACAGCGCCGCCCGCTGCGCCTCTTAAGGTGTTGTGTGACATACATACGAACTTGTAATCGTACTGGGTATCCTCTCTGAGTCTGCCTACCGATACAGCCATGCCGTTCTCAAGGTTCCTTTCGGACTTGATCTGAGGACGGTCGGGCTCGGTGAAGTAGTGGAGGAAGTGCTTGGGAGCGCTGGGAAGCTCAAGCTCCTGAGCTCTGCCACGGTAGTTCTCCCATACATTGATGATCTCCTCAACGGAGGGCTTTTTAACGCCTTCCTTAAAGGACATGAACACTGCCGCCGTGTGGCCGTCGGAAACGGGAACGCGCAGGCACTGTGATGTGATTGCTATATCGTCGGTGAGGGCTATCTCATCGTCCTCGATATGTCCCCAGATTTTGAGCGGCTCTTTTTCGGACTTCTCTTCCTCGCCGCCGATGTAAGGAATAAGGTTATCTACCATTTCAGGCCATGTTTTGAATGTTTTGCCCGCGCCCGAAATAGCCTGGTATGTGCAGGCGAGAACCTTGTCAACGCCCAGAGCCTTGAGCGGGTGGATAGCCGGAACATAGCTCTGGAGCGAGCAGTTTGATTTAACGGCTACGAAGCCGCGCTTTGTGCCGAGGCGTTTTCTCTGAGCCTCTATGATCTTGATGTGGTCGGCGTTTATCTCCGGGATAACCATGGGAACGTCGGGTGTGAAACGGTGAGCTGAGTTGTTGGAAACTATCGGGCACTCCGCCTTGGCGTATTTCTCCTCAAGAGCGCGGATATCGTCCTTTTTCATATTTACCGCGCAGAAGCAGAAGTCTACCTTGGAAGCGACCTCCTCGACCTGCTCGGCGTCCATTATCACCATATCCTTGTATTTTTCGGGGAGAGGGGTCGTCATGTGCCATCTGCCCTCGACAACGTCGCCGTATTTTTTGCCCGCGCTTCTGGAGCTTGCCGCAAGAGCGGTGACCTCAAACCAGGGGTGATTTTCAAGCAAAAGCGCAAAACGCTGTCCTACCATGCCGGTAGCTCCTATGATTCCTACATTAAACTTTCTCACTGTGATTCCTCCGATTGAAACAAATTTGAAAAAACGGTTGCGATATTCCGAAAAATATACTATTATATACAGAGCAAATGTCCGCAACCGCATGATATGCGGTACTGCATATAGGATGATTTCCAAATTACCCTACTATATAATATATCATTTTACGGCTTTATTGTCAATTATTTTGCCGCCGTATTTTAATCATTATTAAAACAGAGGCGATTTTTTTCATGAAAACCAGTGATTTTTATTACGAACTGCCAAAAGAGCTTATTGCTCAGACGCCCGTTGAGCCTCGCGACAGCTCACGCATGCTTGTACTCGACCGGAAAAGCGGAGAGATACGGCATAAGCATTTTTACGATATTATTGACTTCCTGCATGAGGGCGACCTTATTGTAGCCAACGATTCGCGCGTTCTTCCCGCAAGGATATTCGGAATAAAGGACGGCACGGGCGCTCGCGTAGAGTTCCTGCTTCTAAAGCAAATCAGCGGAAACCGCTGGGAAACGCTCTGCAAGCCCGGCAAAAAAGCCCGCGAGGGAGCAAGCTTCACCTTCGGCGGCGGACTTCTCAATGCGACCGTAGCGGAGGTCAAGGACGACGGCAACCGCGTTGTCGACTTTGAGTGCGACGAAAACTTCTTTGCCACGCTCGATAAAATCGGGCAAATGCCGCTTCCTCCCTACATCACCGAGGAGCTTAAGGACAAGGAGCGCTATCAGACCGTCTACAGCCACGAGCTCGGCTCGGCAGCCGCGCCTACCGCGGGACTTCACTTCACCGAAGAGCTGATGGAAAAGGTCAGGCAAAAGGGCGTTAAAATAGCCTACGTCACCCTGCATGTGGGGCTTGGGACCTTCCGCCCCGTTAAGGTCGACGACGTCACCAACCACAAAATGCACAGCGAGCATTACGAGATACCGGGCGACACCGCCCGCCTTATTAACGAAACCAAGCGAAACGGCGGCAGGGTAATAGCGATAGGCACTACCTCATGCCGCACCCTTGAAAGCGTGGCGACCGAGTACGGCGAGATAAAGCCCTGCGAGGGGTTCACCGATATTTTTATCTACCCCGGATACAAATTCAAGGTTCTGGACGGACTGGTAACGAACTTCCACCTGCCCGAGAGCACGCTCATTATGCTTGTTTCCGCCTTTGCGGGCTGCGACAGCATAATGAACGCCTATCAAATTGCCGTAAAAGAAAAATACAGATTTTTTAGCTTTGGAGATTGTATGTGTATTTTATAGGCATAATATGCTCACGATATATTGACAATTGTAATAAAAAGAGTTATAATAATAATATAAAATAACTAGGAGTTGATACCATGGCAAAGGTCAGTACAAACGTAAGCATAGATGCAGATATAAAAAAACAGGCTCAGGAGCTTTTTGCCGAGCTGGGGATGGATTTGTCTACTGCGATTAATATTTTTCTGCGCCAATCCATTTGGGAGCATTCTTTCCCGTTCCTTATTTCAAGAGAGATTCCAAACAAAGAAACCCTTGAAGCTATTAAAGAAACTGAGGAAATAATCGCTCACCCCGAACGTTATAAGCATTACAAGAGTTTTGCAGAAGCTATGGCTGACATGGATTCGGAAGATGAGGTAAATACAAATGCTTGATGTTGTATTATCTGCAAAATTCAAGAAAGATTACAAATCAATAAAAAAACGTAAGGCAATACCGCATAATTCAGGTGTGCGGATTGCGCAGTCAGGTTTTTCGTCAGGTTGGACAAATAATCAGTGCGCATACTGACGTATGGGTGCTGATGCGCCGCGAATTGTGCGGTGTTGCCGTAAATACAATATTGAACTTCTCAACGATACCGTTAATATGATAGCGGAAGGTATTGCGCTTCCTCCGAAAATGAAAGACCATGAACTATCAGGAGAGTATTCCGGCTGCCGGGAATGCCATATTTCTCCCGATTGGCTGTTGATTTATAGAATCCATAAGGATAGTTTGATTCTTGTTCTCACCCGTACCGGCACCCACAGCGATTTATTCTGAGCGGCGTTTCTTTGCGCCGCTTTTATCCTGCGTCCCATAAGCATTGGGGATTGTATGTGTATTCTATAATTTGTCTATTGTTTTAATATAATTATATTGACATATACTATTATTTGTCGTATAATATTATTGAAAGGTGGTATCATTATGGCTCAAACAAATGTAAATATAAGAATGGACGAAAACACTAAAAAGGCATTTGACGCGTTTTGCAGCGAGATCGGTTTATCGGTGAGTTCCGTATTCAATATGTTCGCCAAAACGGTAGTGAGGGAGCAGCGCATTCCGTTTGAGATCTCAACGGAGGTTCCGAACTCCGTAACAACGGCCGCAATCGAGGCAGCCGAAAAAGGCAAGGATATTTACGGTCCCTTTGACAGCGTTGAGGCATTGATGGAGGCGTTAAATGCTTAAAATCGAATTTACGGGACAGTTCAAAAAGGACTATAAGCTTGCTATAAAACGAGGCTGTAACGAAAAGGATTTGGCAAAGGTTGTTTCTATACTCGCGTCCGAAAAGCCGCTTCCCCAAAAATACAGAGATCACTCATTGGAGAACTCGCGCAGCTACAAAGGTATGCGCGAATGTCATATCAAACCGGATTGGCTTTTGATCTACAAAGTCTATTCCGACAGACTGGTGCTTGAGTTGATCAGAACCGGCACTCACAGCGATTTATTCTGAGCGGCGTTTCTTTGCGCCGCTTTTATCCTGCGTCCCGTAAGCTTCGGAGAATGCTGTTTATTTCTTAGGAGGAATTATGTTTAAGCTGATAAAAACCGAAAACAAGTCAAGGCGGGGCGAATTTGTGACGCCTCACGGCACTATACAGACTCCCGCTTTTATGAACGTAGCTACCTGCGGAGCTATAAAAGGGGCGGTATCGGCGCTCGATTTAAAGGATATAAAATGCCAGGTTCAGCTGTGCAACACCTATCACCTGCACCTGCGCCCGGGCGACGAAACGGTAAAGGCGCTCGGCGGTCTGCATAAATTCACGCGATGGGACGCGCCCATTCTGACCGACAGCGGCGGATTCCAGGTGTTTTCGCTCGCAAAGCTGCGCAATATAAAGGAGGAAGGCGTCACCTTCAACTCGCATATAGACGGGCGAAAGATATTCATGGGTCCCGAAGAGAGCATGACTATCCAGTCGAACCTGGGCTCTACAATAGCTATGGCGTTTGACGAATGCGTGGCTAACCCCTCGCCCTATGAGTACACCAAACAGAGCGTGGCGCGCACTACCAGATGGCTCAAAAGGTGTATGGCAAAGCTTAGTGAGCTGAACTTGCTCGACAGTACGGTAAACAGAAAGCAAATGCTGTTCGGCATAAACCAGGGCGGCACATACAGCGATTTGAGAACAGACCACATGAAGGAGATTGCCGAGCTTGATCTTGACGGCTACGCCATAGGCGGACTTGCCGTGGGCGAGCCCACCGAGGTGATGTACGAGATAATAGAGCAGGTAGAGCCGCACGCGCCTAAAAACAAAATACGCTATCTTATGGGCGTGGGAACTCCCGTTAACATCTTAGAGGCGGTTCGCAGAGGCATAGACCTTTTCGACTGCGTAATGCCCAGCCGCAACGCGCGTCACGGTCAGCTTTTTACCCGCGAGGGCGTGCGCAACCTAAACAACGCCAAATACGCGCTTGACTCCTCCCCTATCGACGAGCGCTGCGCCTGCCCCGTCTGCCGTAATTTTACGCGCGCGTATGTCCGTCACCTGCTCAAAAGCGGCGAAATGCTCGGCATGAGGCTGGCTGTTCTGCACAACCTCTACTTCTACAACGAGCTTATGGAGGAGATACGCAGACAGCTTGACAGCGGCACATTTGAGGAGTTTTATTTGCGGCAGAGAGAAATTTTAGGCGTAAGGATCTAATTTCTTATAAAAAAGGCTTGCAACGCATAGAAAAACCTGATATAATACAAGATGTTGTGTAAAAAACAATAGTAATGAAATAAATACGGAGGTATGTAAAATGAACGGCGGATTGATCGGAATGATTGCCATTTACGCGGTAATTATCGGACTTGTCTATTTGTTCCTGCTCAGACCCAACTCAAAGAAGAAAAAAGAAGAAGCGGCTATGCGCAACAACCTTGAAATCGGCGACGAGATAACAACCATCGGCGGTATCGTCGGCAGAGTTGTAGCCATCAAAGACGAAGAGGACGCGCTCATCATCGAAACAGGCTCCGACAGAGTTAAAATGAAATTCAAAAAGTGGTGCATTTCATCGGTCGACACTGTTAAAGAACAGCCGGCAGCTGAGAAAAAGAGTCTTTTCGGCAGAAAGAAAAAGGAAGAGCCCAAAGAATAATATCATAATCAACCGTCTCCCCGAATATACTGTACAAGTATTTTCGGGGGGATTTTTTTATGTCCGATAAAAAACGTTTCATCAAATCAGCTTTAACGGGAACACTGTGCGGAATACTTACAAGCGTTGTTCTCACCTGCGCCTTCGCTCTTATTCTGTCGCGCTCGGGAATGCTCGGCGATAATATTTTAGGCTATGCCTCGGCAGGTCTGCTTGCGGCGGGAGCTTTTTTGGGCGGCTTTGTTTCGGCAAAACTGAACAGAGCGGCAGGGCTGATAGCGGGAGCAGCCGCGGGCGCGGCAATGCTGGCGTTAATAGTGCTTGTTTCGGCGTTCATGGGGAATTCCGGTTTCACCGCGCTGTTCTTTATAAAAGCGGCGGCTCTGCTCATTGGAAGCGCTTTGGGAGGAGTAATTTCAATTCGGAATTCGGGAACGTGACGTTCCATCCAGCGCGCCTTTTAATAAATTGTAATAACAAAAAGGTTTCTGCAACGGCGCAACTGACAAATGCGGAATTAATTTTCCGAAGGAAGGCTTTCTATGTTGTTTAGTAGCGCGAATTCGGTGCAGCGTCACGCTGCCGCGTACTGTCAGTCGGCTCAGCCGACCGCCTCCCCCACTGCAAGCAGCGGTGGGGGCTTTTTTGGCAGACAACTCCACACTCCAAATTAAATATAATTCTAAAATCTTATTAAAAACAGTGGAAAAATCCGTAACAATATGCTATAATGTAAAATAATTATAAGTATAATAGGCTAAATATGGATTTTTATAAAAGGAGAGTTAACTATGGCAAAGCTCAAATTACCCGGGCAGCTGAAGGATTGGAAGGTTCTTTCACCTGTTTCGGAACCCCAAGGCTATCCGTCTTACAACATAGCCAAGACCGAATTTGACGGAACCCAGACCGCCGCTGTTCTTACTTATGTAAACTTTGAGGGCAGCGACTACAACGGAGGCAACGTAGACCTTATCAACGAGGAAGCCGCTTTTGTAAAGTCGCTCATCAAGCTGGGCACAGTGAGCAATTACCTTGACGCCGTTGTTGTAAACGAGCCGTCCGAAAACAGCATTTCGCTTTACCTTGTAACAAGCGACGCCAAGCCTATCAAAAAGATACTCGGCAGCACGCGCCCCGACGATAACGAGATAGTCGAGTTCGGCTTACAGATAAGCGAGATTTTAGACAAGCTTGAACACAGCAATATCCTTCACGGCAACTTAAAGCCCGACAATGTTTTCATCAACGCCGAGGGCAGCCTGCTGCTCGGGGGCTTTACCGCCTTTGACAGCAACGCAAAAGATTTAAGCTATACCGCTCCCGAAATGGCTCAGGGCGCTCAGCCCGACTACACCACCGACATTTACTCGCTGGGCTTGATGATGTACGCCATGGCGAACGACGGAAGGCTCCCTTTTGAGGAGGAGGGCGTAAGCCGCAGCTCGGCTGCCGAAAAGCGCCTTTCAAAAGCGCCCGTTACCGCTCCCGCACACGGCAACGAAAAGCTCAAAAGCGTTATCGTGATTGCCTGTCAGCCCGATAACAAGAACAGATGGAAAAACGCGGGCAACATCAAAAACGCCCTCGCCGCAATAAAATCGGAGCTGCCCTCATCCGGGGCAAAGCCCGAAAGAAAGCCTCCCGTTATGGAGAACACGGCTTTTGAGAGCAATGTTTTTGAGGAATTCGCCTTTGACGAGGTTGAGGAAACTCCTCCCGCAAAAAAGGAGCCGCCCGTTGTTGAAAAGTCCGCTCACGAGATAGCTCAGGGCGCCGCGGTCGCCGCGGCACTCGCCTCTCAGCAGCTTAAAGGCGCGGCAAAAAGCGCTTCCGGCAAGCCCGACGCCGCAGCTGATACCGAGATAGACAACCGCGTTTTTGACGAATACCAGCCCGAAACAAAGGTTTTCAAGCTAAACGATACCGGCAAAGAGAACGGAAAAGAGTACGGCGACTTCTTTGAGGACGAGCCAAAAGAGGAAGCTTCAGCCGGTGAAACGGCAGATAAAGACACGGAAACCTTTGAAAACAGCGGCTTCTTTGAGAGCGCTCCCAATGATGACAGCGAGCCGGCAAAACGCAGCAAGAGCTTTATTATAGGCATTATTGTTGTGATAGCCGCTGTGCTTTTAGCGGCAGGCGCGTTTGTTGTGTTAGCTGTGCAGAACGGCTGGTTCTCATCAAATAAATCCGACGAAAAGGCTGTTGAAACTACCGCCCCGGCTACCGAAGCCGCCACAAAAGCCGCTACTGCGGCTCCGTCCACAACCGCTCCCGAAACTACCGCTCCCGAAACTACCGCGGAGCCCGAAACCGAAACTACCGAGCCGCCCGAAAACGTTGCTCCCGAAAATGTAGTCGGCTATTTCTACGACTACGCCGTTGAGGTTCTTGAGGCTCAGGGCTTTAACGTTGACTACAGCTCACGCGAGTACAGTGACGAATATGACGAGGACTATGTAATAGCCATGTCGCCCGACGGCTCAGAGCCTGCAAAGTACGGCAGCACTATCAAGCTGACTCTTTCAAGAGGTTCGGAGCACCCCGGGGAAGATAACGGCGACAGCACCGAGAGCAGCTCAACAGATGACGGCGGCGGAGACGAGGACAACGGCGAGGAAGATTGATTTTATTTCTGTTTTATCAGCTTTTGATTTATAATGGGCATTATTTATAATTTTAGGAGCCTGGAGTTATGAAAGAAAAATTTATGACGGTGTGGAAAAGCAGCTTTCTTTTTGCCTTTGCACTCAACGCGGTTTTCCTTGCGGTATGCGTTATCTTTACCGCCTTCACCTACGAGGGAACCGCCGATTACTACAACTCCTTCTACATCTGTCAGAAGCACATCTATACAAACGCCGACATCAACTATATCCTCGCTGTAATTATCGGCACGGCGCAGTACGCTTTTCCGACCGTAAACTGCTTTGTTATGTTTGAGGTGCTGGCTTCGTTTGCCGCCTTTACCTCGATAACCTTCGTGTTCGCCGATAAATACAACAAGCGCAAGGCTTTTGTGTTCTGCACGCTGCTCAACATAATGTTCGCGCTGCACCACTACTCAAACGTGAGCAGCACCCATACCGCAGCCCTTTTGTGCGCTTCGGGCTTTCTGCTGATTTTATTGGCTGTTTATCAAAAAAGGTACTCGTTCTCATGCTGGGTGGGCGTTATTGAGATACTTTTCGGAGCGTCGCTCAACATCACATACTTCTTTGTGGCGCTCGGCTTCGGAGCCGCCTTCTTCTTCGGAGATATGATAGCAAAGAAAAAGTACCGCCTGCCGTTTAGAAAGCTGTTTTGGTACTTCAGACCGTTCCTGCTTATGTTCCTGCTTGTAACGGCTCTCACGCTCGTGCTGTCGCAGTTTTCATACTCCGTTAATCACGCCACGGCTCAGTCAAGCGAATTTTACGAATACACCTCAGCCCAAAACGCCGTAAGCGCTCTGCCCTATCCGAGCTACGGCGATAATATAGAGGAATTTGAAAAGGTAGGGATAAACTCAGAGGCGGACTACGAGCTGCTTAAAAACGGCTATTATGACGCCGATACCGCTCTTGACTCAGCCGCTCTTAAGGCAGTTCATAAGATTCAGCAAAAGGAGAACCCCAAGAATTTAGCCGGTGTTTTGTACTCGATTTTTGAGGACACCTACTCCGAGATCATGCAGATAAACCGCTCTGTTATAGTTATAGCGGTATTTCTGACGATCTCGCTGGTTTTCATTCTGTACCACAAAAACAGGTTCTCGTTTTTCCCGCTGTTCTACTTTATTGTAGGCTATCTGTCGAGCTTTTTGATAAGGCTGATCTGCAGCAACGCCGAAAACCTTACATACGGTATCTGGCTGTTTATGCTCGTTATGATACTAAACTCCTTCAACTTTGAGCTTGAGCGCAGGCAAAAGCCCTCTACAAAGCTGAGGCTTAACAACGGCTATTTTATTATTTCGGTATTAGTTATCGTGTCGCTGGCGGCTCTTAACGGCATAATCTACTACAACAGCCGCCCCGAGGTCAAGACGGAAAACGAAGCGCGGTTCCTTGTTTCGGAGCTTGACAGGAACCCCGACTGCTACTATGTTATAGACCCCGACACCAAAGAGGATTTTATAAAGCTCACCGAAAACTACCTTCACCCGATGTGGGGCTTCCGTGAGGACTACCTCTCTAACCTTGACGGCTTCGGGTTCTACCACAACGAGCAGACTATGCGCCGCCGCAACTATCCCGAAAACATCTACGAGGCGCTTATCACCAAAAAGAAAATATACGTCATCGACAACAATATAGTCATAAAAAAAGAGCGTTACTTCTCGGAGCATTACACCGAAAATAACGCCAGAGCCTTCTACGAGCTCGATTCCGAGCCGGACGGCTACAGGATCTATAAAATTATCAGTGGTTAGTGATTAGATAATTTATCGGCAGGGTTCTGCCGCAATAAGGGCTTGGTTCAATTCCCGATTTCGGGTTTTGAGCCAAGCCTTTTTTAGTGTGGAGAGTTTAGAGTTTAGAGTTGAGATTAGGGTCGCTTCGCTCCGATTTACAAATCTTAACTCTAAACTCTAAACTCTCAACTCTCTAAAGTCATCAGGCATTTCCGCCCGAACTTCTATCGCTTCACCTGTTACCGGGTGGCAAAACTCCATTTTTTCGCAGTGGAGCGCGTGGCGCCGTATCAGCTCGCGGCTGCCTCCGTACAGGTCGTCGCCCAGAAGCGGGTGACCTAAATACGCCATATGACAGCGGATTTGGTGGGTTTTCCCCGTTTCAAGCCACAGTTTAAGGAGTGATATTTCTTTATTGGAATCAACTGCCTCGTAATGAGTTATCGCGGGAGCGCCGCTTTCAAGCACATGGCGCACTATTTTGGAGTCCTCTTTCAGCCCGATAGGCGCGCATACCGTGCCGCCCTGCTTCACCTCGCCGTGAACAAAGGCGTAGTATGTTTTTTTTACGCCGTGCTTCAGCTTGTTTACCGTGAACCTGTCTTTGGCTATCATGACCAAGCCCGAGGTGTTCCTGTCCAGCCTGTTTACGGCGCGGAAAACATAGCGCTCTCCCCTTTTTAGGCTGTAAGCCATGACAAAATTGGCTATGGTGTCGGTCTGATACTGCTTTACCGGGTGAACCGGCACATAAGGCGGCTTGTTGACGATAAGCAGGAAGCTGTCCTCGTAAACTATATCGAGCCTGCCCTCAACGGGAGCTATATAAAGGCTCGCTTCATCGGGCAGATTTACAATTACCTGCTGCCCCTCAAAGACAGGGTCGATGGTGCGCAAAATTTTTCCGTTGAACAGAATACCCTCTTTTTCGCGCTTTAAAGATGTTATCATTCTGGCAGAGAGGGTGCAGTATTCCCTCAAAAAGCGCTTGGCGCACACGCCGTCATACTGCTTTGGAACCGTAAATTTAAGCTGTTCAGGCATAAAACACCCTCCAAATAACAACCGCTATAGCCAACTGAGCAAGGATAATAAGCGGAATGCCGACCATAAATTTCTTTTTTCGAATTTTATGGCGGATAAGGAGCATGGTAAGCAGCATGACGCCGCTTCCGCCCAAGGCTGATATAAAAAGCAGAGTCGCCTCTTTTACGCGCCGTCCGCCCCGCATTGCCCGAACCTTATCGAAAACGGTAACGGCAAACGCGACCAAGCTTATTATTGCAAAATATATAAGTAAGTAAGTCATTAAGAGTACCTCTTATCTTTGAGAGTGGAGTGTGGAGTTAATTCGGAATTCCGCATTAAAAAAACAATCCCCGGGAATGATGATTTTGAAAAGAAACAAGCCGATAGCCATATCCGCAGCCGTACTGCTGTTCGCGGCGACGCTTATCATAAGCGCCCTCAGCCCAAAGCCCTCTCAAAGCACAGCCGCGCCGCAAACGGCGGCAGCCGCCTCAAAAGAGCCGGCATACGCGCAAGCGCCTGACGGTATGCGAGGCGTATGGGTGACGTATATGGAGCTGAGCATGGAGAGCGAGAGCGACAAAAGCGAGGCGGCGTTCAGGAAGAAGTTTGAAAAGATAACCGCAAGCTGTCAGTCCTTCGGCTTCAACACCATGATAGTCCAGACGCGCCCGTTCTGCGACGCGCTATATAACTCAAAGCTGTTCCCCGCCTCTCATATTTTATCGGGAGCTCAGGGCGAAAGCCCGGGCTATGACGCGCTGAAAATAATGTGCGAGATATGCCACAGCCATGAAATGAAGCTGCACGCTTGGTTAAATCCTTACCGGGTAACGGCGAGCAAAACGCCCTCAAAGCTGAGCGAAAGCAATCCGTATATGAAGGACAAGAGCCTTGGTATAGTCACCGATAGCGGGATAATCCTCGACCCCTCAAATAAAAAGGCGAGAAAGCTTATCACCGACGGTGTAAGGGAGATCGTAAGCAATTACCCTGTTGACGGTATTCAATACGACGATTACTTCTACCCTGCCGACATCGAAAACGCCGACAGCACCCGATACTCCGAATACATAAATTCAGCCGGCACTCAGGGCGCCATGACGCTTGAACAGTGGCGGACAGCCAATGTAAACCTGCTTATGGCGGAAACATATATCGCCGTTCATCAAAGCAGCCGGAGCGCGGTTTTCGGCATCTCGCCCCAAGGTAACCTCGGCAACAACGCTCAGCTTTGCGCCGATGTTGTGAGCTGGTGCGGCAAACAGGGCTATGCCGATTATATCTGCCCTCAAATCTATTTCAGCCCCGGCAATCCGCGCCTCGGCTTTGAAAAAGCCCTAAGCGACTGGACTGAACTGAGTTACGCGGATAATGTGCGCCTGTATGTCGGTCTTGCGGGTTACAAGGCAGGTACGGACGCCGACGAGGGCACATGGCAAAACAGCGATACTATTTTAAGCGATGAGTATAATATTCTAAATAAGAATAATAAAGTGAGCGGCTTTATGCTCTACAGCTGCCAAAGCCTTAATGATGAAGCGGCAAAAAATGAGATAAACAACCTAAAAAAAGCTGTAAATCAGTCGGAAAGCACGCCCTCGCAGTAGTCGCCCGCAGCGGCAGTGAGCCTTACGCGCCTGACCTCGCCGCAGAGCGAGCTGTCGCCGCCCGTTACATGAACGGGAGTGTAGTTCTTGGTGTAGCCCTCAAGATAGCCGTGGCGAAGGCGCTCAAACAGCACCTCCTCAATAAGACCGACCTGAGATTGCAAAAATTCTTTTCTGGAATTATCAGCAAGCTCGCCCATCAGCTTGGCGCGCCGCTCCTTTTCGGCAGGGCTGACATGACCGGGCAGGCTCTCGGCACGCGTACCCTTGCGGAGCGAATACGGAAAAACATGCACCTTGGCAAAGCCTATCTGCTTTACAAAAGCCATTGACGCCTGAAAGTCCTCCTCGCTCTCCCCGGCAAAGCCGACCATAACGTCGGTAGTCATTGAGGAATTAGGGAACGCCGCCCTCAGATTGCCGACTATTTCGGCATACTCGCGCGTATCGTAATGGCGGTTCATCGCCTTAAGGGTCTTGTCGCAGCCGCTCTGGAGCGAAAGATGAAACTGCGGACAGAGCTTTTCCTGAGCCGCAAGCCTTGATATAAGCTCCTTATCCATCTGCTCGGGTTCAATTGAGCCGAGCCTTACGCGCTCTATACCCTCAATTGAGCAGGCGGTCTCGACCGCGTCGGCAAGGTCACAGTCCTCGCCCGAGCCGTAGGCGGAAAGGTTTATCCCCACAAGCACCACCTCGCGGTAGCCGCCGAGCGCTACGTTTTCAAGCTCTGTTTTAAGCGCGGAAAGCGGCTTTGAGCGCACTCTGCCCCTTGCGTACGGAATTATGCAGTATGAGCAGAAGCGGTTGCAGCCGTCCTCTATTTTGATAAAGGCGCGCGTATGCTCGCCGAAGGAAGAAACCGTAAGGTTTTCGTACATATCGCCGCGGTTCAAATATCCCGGAATATCCACAAGCCTGCTTCTGTGGGCAAGAAACGCCTCTATCGCGGGCACAAGCTTAGAGCGCTCCTTGTTGCCGAGGATGATGTCGCACTCCTTGAGCTCCTTCATCTCATCGGGGAACGCCTGAGGCATGCAGCCCGTCAGCACGATTATACCGTCGGGATTCTGCCGCCTTACGCGGTGGATGAGCTTGCGGTTTTTGGCGTCGCTCACCGAGGTAACGGTGCAGGTATTTATTACGGTTATGTCGGCTTTGTCCTTGTTTTGCGACAAAAAATAGCCGTTTTTAAGCAGAGCCTCGCGCATAGCCTGGGACTCATACTGATTCACCTTGCAGCCGAGCGTAAGTATATTAAAATCCATAACTTTGTTCTTCCTTTTTATTGATAATGTTGATTTTATTTTATTTTGCGTTATTGTATTGATTATCTGACAAAAAAATGCTAAAATAATGTTACAGTGATGTAAACAAACAGTACCCGACATTTTTTGAGGTGATTATCATGTTCTCTTTACCGATCTCTGCGGTCAACAAAAACGGCTTGATTGATATTTTTGAAACACTGGCACAGTTCCCGAACATTATGATGATGATCAGAAGCGGCGATTATACCGTTGACGCTCACTCGCTTATCGGAGTGTTTTCGCTCGACATCAATAAGCCCATCGAGCTCTTGCTTGAAAAGGAACCCGACGATAACTTTAAAAACGCAATCGCGCGCTTTACACCTGCTTCGGTACATTAATAATATAAGATATAATATAAGCCCTATGACGCTGTCATAGGGTGTTTTTAGTTTACATAAGTTATGGCGGGCCGGCTGAGCCCGCCATTTTTCTTAACTTTTTACTCAGGAATTTTTATCTACCTTATGCATGGGCTTAAGGTTCTGAGTCTTTTTGCTGCGGTCTGCTATTTCCGCCAGGACTTCCTCAAGCGGAATGCCCTGGTCTACCATCATAACGGTAAGGTGATAAAGCAGGTCGGCGATTTCATAGATGGTCTCCACATGATCGCCGTTTTTAGCCGCGATAATCGTTTCGGCGCACTCCTCGCCTACCTTTTTGAGGATTTTGTCGATGCCCTTATCGAGAAGATAACAGGTGTATGAGTTCTCAATGGGGTTATCCCGTCTGTGCTCAATTGTCTTGTAAAGGTTAGTGAGTACTAATTTTTCTTGATCTGCCATGTGAAAGCCTCCTATTTTAATTTTTTATAGAAACAAGAATGATTGCCTGTATGACACGCCGCGCCCGTCTGCTCAACGGTTATAAGCAGGGTGTCGTTGTCGCAGTCGGCGTAGATGTCGACCACCTTTTGCAAGTGCCCCGAGGTAGCGCCCTTGTTCCACAGCTCCTGACGGCTCCTTGACCAGAACCATGTGTAGCCTGTCTCAAAGGTTTTTTGCATACTCTCGCGGTTCATGTATGCGAGCATCAGAACCTCGCCCGTCGACTTTTCCTGAATTATCGCCGGAATAAGCTCTGACTTTACAAAATATTTATCAAAATCCATATTATTCCTTTAAATCTTTTTCGTCATTTCAATAGCCTGTTTTAAATCGAGCGTGCCGCTGTAAATCGACTTGCCGCAGATAGCGCCGTAAATGTCAAGGTCTGAGAGGTTGATAATGTCCTTCAGCACAGCCACGCCGCCGCTGGCTATTATGTTGCAGCCGACCTCGTGGGTGAGGTCGTCAAGCTGCTTTAGGTTGGGACCCGAAAGCATGCCGTCGCAGTCGATATCGGTGAAGATGATGGTGCGCACGCCGACGTCCTCCATACGCTTGGCAAGCTCAATGTAGTTTATCTCGCTGTTGTCGAGCCAGCCCTCCGCCCGGACCATTCCGTCCTTGGCGTCGATTCCCACGGCTATTTTGTCGCCGTACTCCCTGACCGAATCGATAACGAGCTGAGGATTTTTAACAGCCGCCGAGCCGAGTATCACCCTGTCGATACCGCGGCTGAGGTAATACTCAACAGCCTGCATATTGCGGATACCGCCGCCTACCTCGACCTTCAAGCCCGAGGTCTTGGCTACGTCGGCTATAAGGTCGGCATTGATAAGCTTTGCGTCCTTTGCGCCGTTAAGGTCTACCATATGCATCCACTCGGCGCCGGCGTCAGAGAAGCACTTTGCGGTTTCGTAGGGCGAGTCCGCAACCTTTTGAGCGGTGGAATACACGCCCTTTTGAAGCCTTACGCAGTTGCCGTCCTTTATATCAATAGCGGGTAGAATTATCATTTAAAGCACTCCCTTTGTTGAAAGAGGTTTTCCGCTGTCGTTTTGCTTTACCGCAAGCCTTAACGCGTGAGCCGCCGCCTTGTAAAGCGCCTCGGTAATGTGGTGAGAGTTATCGCCGTAAAGCGACTTCAGGTGCAGGGTGATACCGGCGTTGAACGCGAAGGCGCGCATAAACTCGACCGTCATGGCGCAGTCATAGCCGCCGCAGCGCTCCTGAGGAAAATCCGCGTCAAACACAAGGAACGGTCTGCCGCTGACATCAACGGAGGCAAAGGCAAGAGCCTCGTCCATAGGCACATAAAAGCTGCCGAAACGGTCTATTGAGCCCTTGTCGCCGAGCGCCTTTGCAAACGCCTTGCCCAGCACGATGCCCGTGTCCTCAACGGTGTGGTGCCCGTCGACCTCAAGGTCGCCTTTTACGCTGACAGTCAGCCCGAAGCCGCCGTGGGTGGCAAAGGAATTGAGCATGTGGTCGAAGAAGCCTACGCCCGTATCTACGCTTACTTTTCCGCCGTCAAGGTCAAGCGAGAGCGATATATCGGTCTCTTTTGTTTTTCTGTTGATTTCTGCTGCTCTCATAGCATCACCTCGAAAAATACTCGTCAAGCGCGCCCAAAACAGCGCCGACTTCATTTTCGGTGCCCGCTGTAATGCGCAGGTATTCGCCCATAAGGCGGACTACAATGGACTTGCCCTTTAAAAACTCCCAAATCTCGCGTGAGCGGCCGGTTTTTACAAACACAAAGTTGGCAACGCTGCTGTACACCGTAATATCGCTTTGTGTCTCGGCAATATCCACAAGCCCATTATACAATATTTCTTTGCAGTTTACAATTGTTTTTTGCCTGTTTTTCAAATATTCTTTATTGCGGTAAATTATCTCGCCGAACGCCTGGGAAACGCTGTTGACGTTATAAGGGGATTTTACCGCCTTTATCGCCCTTGAGATAACGGGATTCGCCACGGCAAAGCCCAGCCTGAGCGCCGCCGCTCCCACAAGCTTTGAGGCGGTGCGGAAGATGATAAGGTTGGAGTACTCCCCTATTTTGTCGAGCAGGCTCTCAGTCCAGAAGTCCATGTAAGCCTCGTCGAGGATAACAAGCGCGTCAACCGAGCTTACAAGCTTTTCAGCCTCGGCTCTCGTAATGCCCTTGCCCGTAGGGTTGCAGGGGTTTGAAAAGATAACAAGGTCAATGCCCTCGCTGTTGACGGCGTCTATCAGCGCGTCAACGTCGATTTCAAGATCGTCGCCCTTTAAAAAGCTCTCGCACTTGACCTCGCATATCGACGAGTAGAAGTTATACATCGAGAAGTCGGGAGCGACAACAAGCATTTTATCGCCCTTCTGCAAAAAGGCGGATTCTATAAGGAAAATCAGCTCGTCCGAGCCGTTCCCCGCTGTTACATATTCGGGATCGACTCCGTAATATTCCGCAAAAGAATCAACCAGGTGCTCCGCCAAGGGGTCGGGATAGCGGTTGAACGCTATCTCGTCAAGGCGCTCCCTGAGCTGTGCGCGGATATCGCCGGGCAGATTTACGGGGCACTCGTTTGCGTCGAGGCGGATTTCATATGTACCGCTGATAGGCTCATACGGCACAAGGTTTTTTATTTTATCGTTTAACTGATACATTATTATTCCTTCTATTCCTTACTTAATCAAGGTCAAATCTTACCTTTATGGAATTTGCGTGAGCTGTAAGGCTCTCGGTCTCGGCAAAGCGGATAACGTCCTGAGCGTCGGCTTTCAGAGCGTCCTCGGTATAGTAAATGAAGCTCGATTTCTTTACGAAGCTGTCAACCGAAAGCGGCGAGAAGAACCGCGCGGTCCCGCTTGTGGGCAGAACGTGATTGGGGCCCGCAAAGTAGTCGCCGAGAGGCTCGGGGCTGTAGTTTCCGAGGAATACCGAGCCCGCGTTATCGAGCTTTCCGACATATTCCATCGGGTTTTCGCAGCAGACCTCCAGGTGTTCGGGCGCAAGCTCATTGGCAAAGTCGATTACCTGAGCTATATCGCTGCAAACTATGATAGCGCCGAAGTTCTCAAGCGAGCTTTCGATTATCTCTTTACGCGAGAGCTTTTGAACCTGCCGCTCGATTTCAGCCTTGGTCTGCTCGGCAAGCTCCGCCGAATCGGTGAGCAGAATAGACGAAGCCAGCTTGTCGTGCTCAGCCTGACTCATAAGGTCGGCAGCTAAGAATTTGGGGTTCGCGGTTTTGTCCGCTACAATCAAAATCTCGCTGGGGCCCGCTATCATGTCGATGTCGACCGTGCCGAACAGCAGCTTTTTGGCTGTGGCAACAAAGATATTTCCGGGGCCTACTATTTTGTCGACCTTGGGAACGGTCTCGGTGCCGTAAGCCATAGCCGCGACCGCCTGAGCGCCGCCCATGAGGAATATCCTGTCAACGCCCGCAAGCTTTGCCGCCGCGATGATATTCGGGTTGGGCGTGCCGTCCTTTTGAGGAGGGGTGCACATGATGATCTCCTTAACGCCCGCTATTTTTGCGGGAACGGCGTTCATCAGCACTGACGAGGGGTACGCCGCTGTGCCGCCCGGAACGTATATGCCCACGCGCTTTAAGCCGCGAACGCGCTGCCCCATCATAACGCCGTTTTCCTTGGTAGTCAGCCAGCTCTGCTGAACCTGCCTTTGGTGGAAGCCGGCAATGTTTGCAGCCGCCCTTTTGATGGTTTCAAGGTAATCCTTGCCGCATTTTGAGATGATCCCGTCGATCTCATCAGGAGTTATCTCGGCGCGCTCGGGAGCCTTGCCGTCAAATTTTATCGTGTAGTCGCGCACAGCCTTGTCGCCGTTATCGCGCACATTCTCCAAAATCTCGGAAACGGTGGGGATAACGTTCTTGTCGGAGCTTTGCGCCCTTTTTTTCAGATATTCAATAAACTCATACTCTTTTTTGCCGTCGGCAATAACTGTGGTAATCATTTTGTGACTGCCTCCAATTTCTTCTGTAATGCTTCTATCTCGTTCTTTCTGAGCTTCAGGCTTGCGGTGTTGGCGATCAAGCGCGCCGAAATATCGGTCACCCATTCGATTACCTCCAGCCCATTAGCCTTGAGTGTAGAGCCTGTTTCGACTATATCTACGATACCGTCGGAAAGCCCCACAAGCGGAGCCAGCTCAACGCTGCCCTCGATTTTTATGACGCGCACGTCCATGTTTTTTTCCTCAAAGAATGCGCGTGTTATATTCGGATATTTTGTGGCGATGGTTTTTGTGTTGTAGCCGCCGTAAAAATCGGAGCCTTTCTTTGTGGCAAGAGCGAACCTGCACCTGCCGAAGCCCAGATCAAGCAGCTCGTAAAAGGAGCTTCCGTGCTCTAATATAGTGTCCTTGCCAACAACGCCCAGATCGCACACGCCGTGCTCAACATAGGTGATCACGTCGGCAGCCTTGGCAAGAACGACCTCAAAATCGTTGTCGCCTACAGGCAGAATAAGCCGCCTGCCCTTGTTCTTTACCTCGTCGCAGTTATATCCTATTTTTTCAAGCAATTCTATGGTAGTTTTTTCAAGCCTGCCCTTTGTAAGGGCTATTCTCAGCGGCTGCATATCCTCACCTCCGCGATTCCTCTTTCCTTTGCAAAGCGCTCTGTCTCCTCAAGCGTTTCAAGCACCGAAAACTGAGCCTTTTTTCCTTCGCTAATAAGCTGCTCAACAAGCGCTATAGCCTGCATTTCACAGCCGTCCCCGGCAAATACGAGCACATCGGGGTTGTCGGAATAGCTCACATTAGCGTCGGAAAGCGTTTTCATGGTGACGGCGTCGGTATCGACCGCAAAGCCCGCGGCGCCCATAGGCATATCGAACTCGGAAAGCAGCTCGTCGTATCTGCCGCCCGAAAGGACCGCGTCGCCTATTCCGTTTATGTAACCCGTAAACACTATTCCGGTGTAGTAATCGTTGCGCTGAACGATGCCCAAGTCGATAATAAGCTTGTCGCCAAGCCCCATTGTAAGAAGGCTTGTGTAGATTTTATGCAGGTAATCGAGCGCAGCGGACGCCTTTGTGCCCCGGCAAATGCTCTTCGCCTTGTCGAACACCTCTTCCGCGCCGAAAAGCGACGGAAGGCTCCTTATAGCCGATACCGCCTGACACGGCTCGAGCTTATCGAGCAGATTGTTGAGAGCCGAATAGTTTTTGCCCTCAATAGTGAGCCTGATTTTTTCCTTTTCGTTTTCGGTAATATCGAGCTCGTCGGAAAGCGCGTCAAATACCCCCGCATGGCCGAGCTCTACGCGGAAATCGGAGGCAACGGCGCTGAGAGCCTTTACCGCCGTTGTTATTATCTCAAGGTCGGCGCGGATACCCTTGACGCCCAAAAGCTCAACGCCCATCTGCATAAGCTCGTTGCTTCTGCCTGTAAGCGTGGGGTTGTTGCGGTAAACCGCCTGCTTGTAATAAAGGCGCACGGGCATTACGTTGTTCTGAAGCCTTGTTGAAACCATGCGCGCTATCGGCAGTGTGGAATCGGGACGGGCTACCATAAGCCTGCCCTTGTTGTCGGTCATTATAAACATATCCTCCTGAGCGATACCGCTGCAAGGAAGCGAAAACACATCATAAAACTCAATTCCCGGGGTTATTACCCTTTTGAACCCCCTGCCGGCGAACACCTTTTCAATTCTGCCGCACACATCGTCCATGGCGGAACACTCGGCAAACAGAAAATCCTTGGTGCCCTCGGGCGTAATTTTCAGATTTTTTTTCATATTACCCTCTCTATACACTTTAGTCTGCTAACGTGCTAATATATTACCACAATAAATTGATTCTGTCAAGGCACGCCGCACAATTATTTTTCATAATTGTGCGGCAGCTGAGATCATTTGTTTTTATGGATCTTGTCGTTAAAGCTTTCTGTTTGTTCTTCTGCTTCTGCTTCTGCTTTTTCTTTATCTGCATCACCGTCTTCATCGTCGAAGCCAAGATGCATAAGCTTTTTAAACTTTTTCATTTGCTCCTGCTCTTTTTCGGCTCTTATACGCTTTTGCTCCTCGGCTATTTGAGTGTAATTTAGCACATGGAAATCCAGAGCCTGCTGAGCGATCTTGCCCTTGTCGTCGATTTTATTGCGCGACTTTTTGGCAAGAAGCGAATAAATGACCGCGAAAATCGGTGTTCCCAGGATAAATCCGATAATTCCGAACAGCGCTCCTCCGACGATCACGCTGAACAAAACCCAAAAGCTTGAAAGTCCTACCTGGTTGCCGACGATCTTCGGCTTTAAAACGTTGCCGTCAAGCTGCTGTACAATGCACTGGATGACTATGAACCAGAAGCAGTACCACGGATCTTCAAGCAGCAGGATAAGGGCGCTGGGTATTGCGCCGATAAACGGACCGAAGAACGGGATAATGTTTGAAACGCCTACAAATACGGCAATTACCGAAGCGTACGGGAAGCCGAAAACGGTAAGCACAACAAACATAATAAGACCGATAAGCGCCGAGTCAAGTATATCGCCTACCAGAAAACGGCCGCACTTTGTATCGGTGATGTCTACTATCTCATAAACCTTGGGCAGATACTTTATCGGAATAAACGCCACCGCAAGGCGCTTTACCTGACGGCAGAGCTGCTCCTTGTAAATCAGGAAGTAAATCGAAATGATTATGCCCATAAACGAGTTATACAGACCTGAGGCAAAGTTGCCCAAAAAGCCCTGCAGCCAATCGAGCACGGTTTTTGTAATGTCCTGGCTGCCTGTAAGGAACTTGATAATGTCGTTGCCGATATTGTCAAAGTTAATGTTTTTGGCAAACGGCAGATCCATCTCGTTAAGGCTCTTTGCCCAGTCGTTCAGGGTGCCCTGCGCCGAGGAAATATAGCCCGGGAACTTTGAGATCAGGTTTGACATATTGCTTATGATCTGAGGTATCAAAAGTCCTATCAACGCGCCGATTATCGCAAAGGTTCCGACATAGGTTATCGTGAGCGCCAGGGGCTTGCGGAGCTTTGCGAAAAACTTATGCTTTGTTCCCATTTTTCCGAAAGCTTTTGTATAGAGGAACTTATAGGGAAAATTGAGAATATACGCTATCAAAAAGCCTATAAAGAACGGCGTAAGGATCCCCGAGATAGTTCCGAGCAGCCCCCAGAACCATGTAATGTTGATGAAGAAGAAAATCAGGAATACCGCAAAAGCTATTGCTATAAGCACATTCTTCATAGTTAACATTGTTTTTTTCAAACCTATCACTCCTTTAGAACAAAGACATCTGCGAGCTTTCGGGGATACCGCTGAGCACGCCCACACTCTGCAGTGTTTCGATGACCGCCTTTGTCACTTTGGTCTTTATCTGAATATCCTCAATTGAAAGATACTCCTTTGTTATTTTGCCCTCCGCGGCAAGAGCTTCGGCAGCGGCGTCGCCTACGCCGGCGAGCGATGAGAACGGAAGCCTTATTTTGCCGTCCTCAACTACAAACATCTTTGCCTCGGATTTATAGATGTCAACCGGCAGGACCTCTATCCCGCGCGCCATCATCTCGTTTACTATCTGCAGCGTAGCGTAATCCTTATCGTCCTTGTCGCTGGATTCATGCGCCGCCTGCATTTGCTTTATTTGGTTCATGCGGGTTTTAACCGCGCTGTGCCCCTTCATTACAAGGGCGCCGTCAAGGTTTTCGCTGCGCACCGTAAAGTATGCCGCGTAATACTCGGTGGGCTTATGGACTTTGTACCAGCCGAGCCTTAATGCCGCTATCATATACGCCGCGGCGTGAGCCTTGGGGAACATGTACTTTATCTTCATGCATGAGTCTATATACCACTCGGGAACGTCATGCTCACGCATAGCCTTGAAGTGCTCCTCAGTTAAGAGCTTTGTGGCGTTGCCCTTACGGACGATCTCCATGATTTTGAACGCCATTGAATCCTCAAGCCCCTTATGCATAAGGTAAGTCATTATAGAGTCTCGCGTACCTATAACCTCGGAAATGGTGCAGGTTCCGTTGTGGATAAGCTCCTGGGCGTTTCCGAGCCAAACGTCAGTGCCGTGAGAAAGTCCCGATATCTGCAAAAGGTCGGTAAAGGTCTTTGGCTTCGCCTCAACAAGCATTCCTCTTACAAAGCCAGTGCCGCATTCGGGAATGCTGAACGTGCCGGTCTGGGAGTCGATTTCCTCGGGCGTGACGCCGAGCGCCTTTGTCGAGGTGAACAGCGAAATAACGTCGGGGTCGCTCATTGAAACGTTCATTACGGGTATGCCCGTAAACATTTCAAGATAGTGATATATAGTCGGAACATCGTGTCCCAGCTCATCAAGCTTGGTGATGGTATCGTGGATAGAATGGAAGTCGAAATGCGTTGTGATGTTGTCGGACTTCATGTCGTTAGCCGGGTGCTGAACGGGACAGAAGTCGTAGACCTCGTTTGTGCGCGGCACAACTACCATGCCGCCGGGGTGCTGACCGGTTGTGCGCTTAACGCCGGTGCAGCCCTTTGCAAGGCGCTTTATTTCCGCCTTGTTGCACGGGATCGCGCGCTCCTCGATATATTTTTTGGCAAAGCCTATAGCGGTTTTTTCCGCCACGGTAGAGATAGTGCCCGCCTTGAATACGTTGTTTTTACCGAAGAGCTGCTCGGTATAGCGGTGGGATTTTGACTGGTACTCGCCGCTGAAGTTAAGGTCGATATCGGGGACCTTGTCGCCCTTGAAGCCGAGGAAGGTCTCAAACGGTATCTCGTGTCCGTCCTGATCCATAAGCGTTCCGCACTCGGGGCAGTTTTTATGCGGCAGGTCAAACCCCGAACCGTAGCTGCCGTCGGTTATGAACTCGCTGTGCTTGCACTTGGGGCAGATATAATGCGGACAGAGCGGATTTACTTCCGAAATACCCGACATCGTAGCCACAAACGACGAGCCTACCGAACCACGCGAGCCTACAAGATAACCGTGAGCCTCGCTGTCGGCAACAAGCTTCTGAGCGGTCATGTACAGCACCGAGAAGCCGTAGGTGGTGATTGAGTTGAGCTCCTTTTCAAGCCTTGCCTTTACAATTTCGGGAAGAGGATCGCCGTACTTTTTCTTGGCGCGCTCCCAGGTGATCGAAATAAGCTGCTCCTGGGCGCCCTCGATATTCGGAGGGAACGTGCCCTTGGGGATAGGTCTTATCTCCTCGCACATATCCGCTATTTTGTTGGTGTTTGCAACAACTACCTCATACGCCTTTTCCCTGCCGAGCCACTCAAACTCCTTGAGCATTTCGGCTGTGGTGCGCAGATACAGAGGCGCCTGATTGTCGGCGTCCTTGAACTTCTGGGCAGCCTGGAGGATCTTGCGGTACTCGCTGTCGCCCGGATCCATAAAATGAACGTCGCAGGTAGCGCATACGGGCTTTCCCAGCTCTTTGCCCAGCTTTATTATTGTGCGGTCGATCTGCCGCAGCTCGTCAATGTTTTTGAAGGTGCCGTTGCGTATCAAAAACTCGTTGTTGCCCGAGGGCTGAATCTCCAGATAGTCGTAGAATGAAGCTATCCGCTTTATCTCGCCCCAAGGCGCGTTTTTCAGAATGCTTTTATAAAGCTCGCCCTCGCAGCACGCTGAACCGATGATAAGCCCCTCACGGTGCTTTACCAAATCGCTTTTTGCGATTCGGGGCTTTTTATAAAAGGTTTCCAAGTGGCTTTTGGAAATGAGCTTATACAGGTTTTTAAGCCCTACATTATTCTTTGCAAGAATTATCTGATGATGCGTCGGCAGCTTTTTAAAGTCGCCGCCCGCAATTTTTGTATTTATATCCTTGACGGACGTAATATTGTAATCATCCTCAAGCCGGCTGCAAAGCGATATGAATATCTTAGCCAGAATCTCGGCGTCGTCGGTGGCGCGGTGATGATTGAAGCTGCCCAGCCTGAGGTAATTAGCGACCGTATCGAGCTTTACGTTCTTGATGTCGGGCAAAATAGCCCTTGCTATAGCCACGGTATCGATCGAGGTATAGTTATAGTCCGCGTTCATATTCTCGCAGGCTTTGCGGATAAACGAGGTATCAAACGACGCGTTGTGCGCCACCAGGATGTTGCCGCCCGCAAATTTCATAAAAGCCGAAACGGCCTCGCTCTGAGAGGGCGCGCCCTTTACCATATCGTCGGTGATGCCCGTAAGCTGGGTTATCTTTGCCGGAATAGGCATTTCGGGATCGGCAAAGGTTGAAAAGACATCGGTGATCTCGCCGTTTTCCACCTTGACCGCGCCTATTTCGGTTATCTTGTCACGCAGAGGCGAAAGCCCCGTGGTCTCGATATCAAAGCAGATAAACGTGCCATCTTTAAGGCTTGCGTCCTGCCCGCCCGATACGGACTCAACCAGATCGTCCATAAAATAGGCTTCAATGCCGTAAATAACTTTTATGTCGCCGCCGAGCTTGGCGATCTTATCTGCCGCCTTCATAGCGTCGGGAAAAGCCTGGGCAACGCCGTGGTCGGTGATAGCGACCGCCTTGTGCCCCCAGTCGTACGCGCGCTGAACCAGCGTGCCCGCGGGAGTAAGCGCGTCCATCTGCGACATATTTGTATGCATATGAAGCTCAACGCGCTTTTGCCCGGCGTTGTCGACCACCTTGACTTTATCCGCAGTTCCTATGGAAACCGCTGAAAGCACTACTTCCTTTAAGAAATCGTCGAACTCAACATTGCCCATTACTACAATTGTTTTGCCGGGCTTGAGCGGATCCAGCGCCTCGGACTCCTTAACTCCGCAAAACAGCTTTACGGTGACAGAGCCTGTGTAGTCGGTGATGTCGATAGTGATAATAGCGTTTTTGCCGTTTTTGGTAATGCGGCTTTCTTTTTCGATAATGTCGCCCCAGACTACGGCGTTCCTCATGCCGTCGCTGATATTTTTTATGGGCGACAGCTTGCCGCGTATGTGCCTTCCGTAAAGAGGACGTACGGACGAGCGGATGATCTGCGGAGTGGCAAAGCTGCCCTCTCTTACCTCGACCTCGGTAACGGCGTCCTCAGCCTGCTTTTCACGGACAGCCTCGGTGACCTCCTCATCCTCTTTGAAAAAGTCCGCCGCCTTTTTAAGCTCATCGCGCTTTATCTGGGTTTGGGCGCTTTTGATTACCTGCTTGTATTCGTCGCTTGTGTCGCTCACCTCAAAAGTGCCCGTGTATTTGATTTTAAGGCTGAGATCAAACTCCTCGGCTATCAGCCTTGTAAGCGACTGATCAAAGCCCTTTGCGTCAAGCAGAGCCTTGCCGCCGTTGTTGAGGTTGATAATAAGCGTATCGCCCTCAAGGCGGACGCCGGCATTGTTGAGAGTGCCGTTTATGCTCGGCATCTCTCGCTTTACCGCTGTGTACAGCTCGGGAAAGTAGCCGGCCGTAAACAGCTTTTCACCGAAGTGCGGTTTTATGCAGACAGAGGCGTCGAGCATTTTTGAATACGCCTTTTCCGCAGAGTGCAGCTTTTCACGCGGTATAAGCATTGAAAAATCCGCATACAGAGTTACTACGCGCACTTCGTTTAATATATTAACTTTCCTTACGACTCCCTTAGCAACGCCGCTGTCCACTGCGCCGCTGTCGGGAAAGGAACCGAATATTTCTTCTAATGTTTTCATCTAATCCCTTTGACGGCTGCCTGCCGCCCAAGTAATAACCTCCCCGGTTTATCAATATTTTAAACATAACAAATTACGATTTTTATAGGTGCGCTTTGTAGGGGAGACCCTTGCGGTCTCCCGAAGCAATGCGCAAACTCTCGGGGGGCGGCAAGCACCTCCCCTACAACCAACGGCTAATAAGCCATAAACTGCTGACATTGCCGGATTTACAGCTTTTCTATTTCTTCCATAAGCGCGTCTACAAGCTTATCCTCCGGCACCTTGGCGATTATCTCGCCCTTTTTGAACACCAGACCGCAGCCGTCGCCGCCCGCTATTCCGATATCGGCTTCCTTTGCCTCGCCGGGGCCGTTAACAACGCAGCCCATAACGGCAACCTTGATGTTCTTCTCGCAGCCGCGCAGCCTGTCCTCTACCTCGCCGGCTATTTTTACCAAATCAATTCTCGTTCTTCCGCAGGTGGGACATGAAACGAACTGCACGCCGCCCTGTTTAAGGTCGATAGCCTTTAAAATATCGTTTGCGGCGTAAACCTCCCTTACCGGATCTGCGGTAAGCGAAACGCGGATGGTGTCGCCTATACCGCGGAGTAGCAGCGCTCCCAAGCCCGCGGCGGACTTTATGACGCCCATGCGCTCTGTGCCCGCCTCGGTAAC
>ONMK01000012.1 GCA_900318905.1 uncultured Eubacteriales bacterium
TAACCGATTACTCGGAATATAATTGGAGGAATTTAAGATGAAAAAAGCATTAAGTATCATCCTTGCAGGTACCATGGCTGCTTCAACCATGGCTATCGGTGCTCTCAGCGTTTCAGCAGCAGATGATGAAGGTGGCTATGTTCCCGGTAGCTATGTAACTCATCCTACCTATAAACCTTCGAGCGATAAAATCAAGACAAACCATCTGATGTTCGCTATGCCCGCTGCTTGGGAGAACGAAACTACTAAAAAAGACAAAAACGGCGGTCTTTGCGGCATTTACTGGTGGGTCGGTTTTGACAATGCCGGTACACAGGGTTGGTCAAACGCATGGCCCGGCTGGCAGGCTGAAAAAGAAACCGGCGAGGAAGGCGTTACAAATCTTTGGGGAATCGATGTTCCCACATACGGCAACGGCGAGGAAGGCAACGCTACATATATAATCTGGAACAACTTTATTGACGGCGGTACTGAAAAGGACACTACAAAGAACCCCTTCTATGAGGCTGCTAATCAGACAAGAGACTTCCCCGGTCAGTACTATTCCAGAACTGACGAGCATGAGACCTACGATATTCTTATCAGATACATCTACATGAAGTCATTTGAGGATGCAGGTGTTGAGGGGATTGATGCTCTTGATATCAAATCCGACAACTTCTGGGTAGAAGCTAACAAGCTCTGCGCTAAATACAACGGAGAAGATTACGATAAGCTCAGCGCTGATGAGAAGACCTTCCAGGTTGACCTTGTTCTTGACGACAATACACCCGACCTTTCCGAGTTTGGCGCCTATGCTTCAAACTTCTTTAATGAAGACCTCGTAAAGGCTCCCGAAGAGTCACAGGGCTTTGGCCAGTCCTTTACTTTCGACAACATGGTATTCGTAGTTAACTTTGACCCCAATAAGATGGTTGCCAGCCCCCAGAGCGGCAAGATCGGTTATGACGGCGACTTCTACTTCTACTATGGCGGCGGCGAGTATGGCTCATGGCCTACCAAGGAGCTCAACGAGAAAATGGGCGGCGTTAGCGGCAACTTTACTCAGGGCAACTATGTTGATCCTAACTATAAGCCCCCCGTACCTACTGTTCAGCCCACTCCTACAACTATCCCCAGCCCCTCAGGCACCGACGCTAAGTCTTCAACAAACGATTCCGATAACAACAGCAATACTAACAACAACGGCAACGGCGCTATCGCTACAGGCCAGTTCTCAGTTGCGGTTATCGCTCTTGTAGTTCTCTTTGCAGGTGTAGCAATCGTTATGTTCGCTCGCAAGAAGGAACAAGACTAATAAAATAGCATAATTTAGTTTTAAAAAAGCTGCTTCTTATGAGGCAGCTTTTTTGCATACTATAGTTTTTGAATTTGCAGGCGGATTTGTTGATTTTTCTGCGCAAAAATAGTATAATTATTTTATAATCAAGAATGAGGTGGTCTGTTTGGTCTGGTGGATAATTTTGTGGGTGCTGCTCGGCATTGTCGGCGTGGTATTTGCGTATATTTTGCTTCTGATTATAAGCGCTCTGCTTGTAAATATGAAGAAGGAATACCGTCAGGAGAGCAAATTTTACCGCTTCCTGCTCAACAGCGCAACGTTCTTTGCGGCTAAGCTTATCAGAATCAAGCTGCATGTCACGGGCAAGGAGCTGCTGCCTGAAACCCGGTTTCTTATGGTGAGCAATCACCGCTCAAAATTCGACCCGATTCTTTCATGGCTTGTTTTCGGTGACCGGCAGATAGCGTTTATCTCAAAGCCCGAGAATTTTAAAGTTCCCGTCTTCGGAAGGCTGATCCATCGCCTGTGCTTTATGCCGATCGACCGTGAGAATCCGCGAAACGCTGTTAAAACCATCAACCGCGCAGTTGACCTGATCAACCGCGACGTTGCAACTGTTGCAGTATATCCCGAGGGTACGCGCAACTACGGCGAGGGGCTTTTGCCGTTCCATAACGCCATGTTCAAGATAGCTCAAAAGGCGAATGTGCCGATAGTTGTCGTTACGGTGAAGAACACCTACGATATTCAGAAAAATTATCCGTTCCACCGCAGCCATGTTTACATTGACATTGTGCGCGTGCTTGACGCCGACGAGGTAAAAAAGACCAAAACAGCCGAACTCGGCGATAAAATCAGGGAGCTGATGCTCACAAAGTTAAATGAGGGAGATAAGAAATGAAAACGTATGTGCTTTTTAACAGGGAGTCGAACAACAAAGCGGGCAAGGCAGAAGCCGAGCAGCTTAGTGAAATCTGGAAGACAAGGGACTTGGAATTTGTTGACGCCGTAAAGCTTGAGGATTACGCGGGGTTCTTCAAAGCCCTTGAGCCTGCCGATGAAGTCTGCATCTGCGGCGGCGACGGTACGCTCAATTATTTTATCAATCATGTCGACGCCGACAGCTTTGACAACAAGCTCTATTATTATCCCACAGGCAGCGGCAACGATTTCTGGACAGACCTCGGGAAGAAGAAGGGCGACGCTCCGGCGGTAATCAACAAGTACGTCAAAAACCTTCCCGTTGTTACGGTAAACGGCAAAACATATAAGTTCATCAACGGCGTAGGTTACGGAATCGACGGCTATTGCTGCGAGGAAGGCGACCGCCAGCGTGAGACCTCCGATAAACCGATCAACTACACCTCGATAGCAATTAAGGGGCTGCTTTTCCATTACAAGCCCACAAATGCCGAGGTTGAGGTCGACGGCAAAAAGTTCAGCTTAAAAAAGGCGTGGCTCGCTCCCACAATGAAAGGACGCTATTACGGCGGCGGAATGATGGCAACTCCGCATCAGGACCGTTTGGACCCCGAGCGCAAGGTGACCTGCATGGTTATGAACGGCGCGGGCAAGGTACATACGCTTGTTGCTTTTCCGTCAATTTTCAAGGGAGAGCATGTCAAAAAGAAAATCGTCAAGGTTATGAAGGGCAAGAGCGTCAGGGTTAAATTTGACCGTCCCACAGCACTTCAAATTGACGGCGAGACCATTCTGAATGTAACGGAATACAGCGTTGAAAGCAAATAAAAAGTAAGGCACAGTGCGTTTTTGCACTGTGCCCTAAATTATATATGCAGTAACTATACAAGCGAAATAAGCACCTGGAATTCTCCGCTGCCTACGCTCGCCCGTTCGGTGCAGACCGCGTACAGCTCCGCCTCTTTGTTCAGGAAAAGCTGCGACTGCCTTACAGCCTCGTCGCCTACTGTAAGCTCCATTTGGTAATAGTAGTCGTCGGGAAAATTCTCATACTTGAATTTTGAAGTGTAGTCGTCCTCCAGCGCCTGTTTAAGGTCTGAGTAAGTGCTTTCGCTGTCGCGCTGCAAATAGCTGAGCAGCTTTTCGTTGTCAAGCCTTTTTCCCGTTGTTTTATTGTAGTTATACACCGAGTAGCTTAGGTTGTGACCTGCGTTTTCGGCGGTTATTTTTATGCTTACAATATCGTCGTTTACATAAGCTTCGTAGTCTATGCTGTCATATGCGGGCGTTTTATTGTTGCTTTCAGCTTCTTTTGCCTCGGAAAATGCGTCGCTGTAACGCTTTTGGATATCTCCGTTGATTTCCAGCGCGTCAGGCGTATCAAATTTCAGCGCGGGAATACGGTATGTAGTTTCAACGGTATTTTTGTTTTTGTCGGTGCAGGTGAACGTCTCCTCGCGGGCTGCGGCAACACAGTCGTTGACCGCTGAGGATTTTTGGGGTACGGTAGAAGCGGGGACGGTGGTGACAGGTTCCGGCTCCGAGCCGCCGCGTCCTTTGTTATTGCATGCTGTCAGTATAAAACAAAGCAAAAGTAAAATCAACAGCATTTTAAAGTTTTTCATTGCGCAGTGTAATCTCCTCAAAATCAATAGTTGTTATGCCGTAGCTTTTGAGTATGCTCAGGCAGGTGTCGGCGCTGTCGCCGTGAAGCAGGACCTCGGGGCTGTGCGCGTCATATCCCAGCACGACCTTATTTCCAGTTTCGGCGGCTATATCCCAAAACTCTGGGTTTGGGTAATTGCGCCCGTTTTCATAGCCCAAAAGGTTAAATTCAAGCGGAATATCGCGCTCCTTGGCATAGCGGCAAAGCTCGCTCATTTTGCGGCGGTAAAAGGATTTATCTCCGCTGAAGTTTACAATATCGGGATGGGCGATATACGTAAATACGCCCTTGTCAAGCCCTTCCTTGACCTGGTTTACATATTGGGATAAAAACTTCTTGCCCCTGCCGCCCAAGGCGGAATAATACGAGCCCTCGTCGTATTCGTTGCCGACAAAGTGCTGCCCCAATATCATGTAGTCAAGCTTTAAAGGGCGCACAAAGCTTATGAACTCGTCGTAGGTTTTGGGGTAGTACTCGGTTTCAAAGCCGAGCAGGATCTTTATATCGGCGCTGTATTCCTTTTGCAGAGCGCGTACGCTTTCGGCGTATTCCTGCGCCTGTTCGGGAAACATCCTGAAAAAGCTGTAGTAGTCGCGCTTAGGGAAAAACTGAGGGCAGTGGTCGGAAAAGCCCAGCACCTTTATTCCGGCTTTTATCGCGCATTCTACATATTCTCTGTCCTCGCCCGCGGCGTGGTTGCAGCGAAAGCTGTGTGTGTGCAGATTGTATTTCATCTTTATCATACCTTTCAAATTACTATTATACAACGAATTGAATTATATTGCAAATTAAATTAAAAAGATATATAATATTTACTAATACTATTATCAAATAAAATCCTTAAACATCTGTTTAAAGCGTTTTAATTGAAAATAGTATAAACAAACCGAAATGTGGTGTTATTATGGATAAAAAAGGAATTGCCGTGCAGTATAAGCACAGCGGATATAACTGCGCTCAGGCGGTAATTGCCGCGTATGCCGACGAGCTTGGAATCGATTTGGAAACAGCGCGCGCTCTGGGCGCGGGATTCGGCGCGGGCATGGGCACAATGGGCGCAACCTGCGGAGCGCTCTGCGGCGCGCAGATAGTGCTTGGCATAAAAAACAAGGGCAAGCCCGTAATGGGTATGGCGCGCAGACTTTACAGCGGTTTTCTGGAAGCCTGCGGGGCTACGATATGCGTTGACCTTAAGGGAGTTGCAACGGGCAGAATGCTCTGCTCGTGCGATGACTGCGTGGCAAATGCCGTTGAAATCGTAGGAGGTCTGCTGTGACCGGTTCATTCTCGCGCACGGCTCTTTTGCTGGGAGATGAAGCGCTTGCCCGCCTGAAAAAAGCCCGGATAGCTGTGTTCGGTGTCGGCGGCGTCGGCGGTTACGCCGTTGAGGCGCTTGCCCGCTCGGGCGTAGGAGCGCTTGATTTGATTGATAACGACACCGTGGCGCAGAGCAATATAAACCGACAGATTATCGCTTTAAACAGCACCGTAGGGCAGTATAAGGCGGATGCAGCGGCGAAACGCGTGCTCGACATCAACCCCGAATGTGACGTCCGCGCGGTAAAAGTGTTTTATATGCCCGAAACCGCGGACGAATTTGACTTTACACGGTACGATTACATAATCGACGCGATAGATACCGTAACGGGCAAGCTGGCTCTGGCGCGGCAGGCTCAGGACGCCGGCACGCCGATAATAAGCTGTATGGGCGCGGGCAATAAGCTCGACCCGACCGCGTTTGAGGTCGCGGATATTTACGACACCTCAATTTGCCCTCTGGCGCGGATAATGCGCAAGGAATGCCGTGCGCGCGGAATAAAGCGGCTTAAGGTCGTTTATTCCAAGGAAATGCCTGCGCGTCCGGTTAAAAAAATTGAGGAACAGACCGTCCGCCGTGACACCCCGGGTTCGGTTTCGTTTGTTCCGCCCGTTGCGGGGCTGATCATAGCGGGAGAGGTAATAAAGGATTTAATCAAATAATAAAAGCAGGAGGTTTTGCCGTGGAGTTCGGAAAGCTTTATCTTGACAAGGAAAAGGATATTATAATTGAGCTCAGCCTAAACGCTGTCGGCATGAGCTATGTCCTTCGCACACCCAATCACGCTAAGGGCAACCTGATCATAAATCTTGCGCGACTCTGCAAGCTGCCGCTCAGCACGGGCGGGGACGGCTTAATGGTTATCCGCGGCGAGGTCCCGTGCTATGTTGACGAGCGCAACCGTGAAGTTTATGTGCTGCGCCTTGCCGACACAAAGGTGGCGAATATATATCCCGACGGAACAATAGAGCGAAAGGCGTACATTCCGGCGATTTCCAAAACGCTGATGAGCCAGACAAAGGATTACCGCCTTGATAAAATGAAAACACTTGTTAAAACCTACATCCGCCGCGAGTACAAATTCCGCACCGACCTCCACACCCACATGAACGCAAACCTTGACGCCGATATTCTTATTGCGCTGGGAATCGTACACCAAATACGCTATCCGTATTATTACATAAAAAAGCTGAAGCTGAGCCTTACCGACGCTCAGTATCAGGCGCTTGAAAAACAGCGCGAGTCGGTTTTGGAGCGGTTCAGGGATTATCCGCTCAGCGGCAAGTATTTTGAGCGGAAAATCGACGACAATACATTTATCAATTTTGCCGATTTAATACTGAATAACCTTGAAAACGCGGAGCGCAACATTCCGCTGATACGCGCCTCTCTAACGATCCTGAAGGACGGTCAGGCGGTATTTACAAACCTTGAAAAGGTATATTTGTACCGCTATGTTTTCACAAAGGGTCAGCCGAGCGAAGAAACGATACCGCTTGATAACTACCGCGATATTCCCGACAAGGATATTGCCGACGCGGTTCATCAAATGCTCTGCGACCGCGAGGATCCCGTTTACGCGGGAATGACGCTTTTTCAGAACAAGCTGCTGTGGATAGCCCGCGGCTGCAAAAGGCGCGGCATCAGCTATGCCGAAATTTCGGACACAACGCTTGTAAAGCCTGAGAGCGCCGCTAATATGCTTATGCAGGTTCATCAGGTCATGCCTGCCATCACCGCGGAAACAGGCGTTTTGATTCGCTTTTTGGCGGCTATACGGCGCATTCCTTTGACAATAGTAAGAGATAAGGCGACGGCTTTTGAGGATACTCAGCGCCAGCTAAGCGTTATCCGCACCGTAGCTGATGACCCGTATGTTGCGGGCAGCGACATAATCGGCGAGGAAATCAATGATATACGCGAGCTTCGCCCCGTTATCAACGAGCTGGTGAAGATCGCGGGGGAGAACAAGGGCTTTGTAATAAGGATACACGCGGGCGAAAACGACGGCCTGCGCGACAACGTGGCAAACAGCCTTGCCTGTGTGCGCGAGGCTCTTGCCGAGGGGCAGCCCCTTCCAAGACTGCGCATAGGTCACGGCCTATACACCGCTAATCTGCGCTCCGAAAAGGGAAAGCAGCTCATTAAGGAGCTGCGCGAAAGCGAGGTAGTGCTTGAGTTTCAGCTCACCTCAAACGTGCGGCTCAACAACCTCAGCACGCTTGTAAGGCACCCTATAAAGGAGTATCTGCGCGGCGGAGTGTACTGCGTTCAGGGAACCGACGGCGGTGCTATATACGGCACAGACTCAATTGACGAGCAGCTTGCGCTCGAAAGGCTTTTAAACCTCAGCTATGATGAAATGTGCCGCATGCGCGCGGCTGAGGACGCGATACTTAAGGAGAGCCTTGAGATTTTTGCGAAAAAATCGGAGCGCTTTGAAAAGCTTTTGCACGGCAGAACGGTAGAGGATTATCTGACGGAGAAAATTCAAAAAACAGACGAAAGCGCTGTTTCGAAAAAAATTCTCACTCAAAAGCTCAGCAGCGCTGAGTGCTTCAGCAATCAAATCCGCGAGATACCCGTTGATAAGGTTCCCGTAATTCTTCTCGGCGGAAGCTTTAACAGCAGCCGCCATGCCACAAGAATGAAAAAGCCCCTGTGTGACCTGATAAAAAAGCTTACGGATTCACTTTTACCCGAGCAGGTTTGCTTCGTTATAGGCAGCAGGCTTACGGGATATGAGCGCGAGCTGGTACGGCTTGCAAACGGCAGATTTGAAGTGTTTGCGATAGTTCCGACCCAGGTTTCATTGGCTGAGGTACGGCGTATCAAACAGAGCGGAGTCAGTGTGCGCGTGTCGATTGAGCCTACAAGAATGGGGCTCTACAAAAGCTTTGCTTATGAAATATTCAAGCGCCGCCCGTCGGTGGTAATAGCCCTTGACGGCAATTCGGCAGGAGCGAATACCGTTCAGGAGGCAAAAAACGGAAAGAAAAAGGCGAGGATATTCGTCAATCGTCACGCGCGCGTGCTCTACGCAAAGGCGCAGGCTATCCAGGGATATGTAAGCGTTTTTGAAGGCGCGGAGGCCGCCGGGAAAATAGAGCTTGCGGTAAACGACGTCCGGAGCGAAATGAATAATTACAAATAAAAAAAGACCGGGCAGTTGTCCGGTCTTTTGTGCATCCGTGAAAGCTATTCACTTAAGTTTAAAAGCGTGCAGTATATCTCGGCGCCCGCTACCCAATGCAGGATATATACGGCAAACAGGCTGCCGTTTTCACCGAGGTAGTAATCCGTCAGCTCAAGGTTTTCTTCCGCAAGAGAGGCTTCCCTAGCTTCCGCGGCGTAATTTGTAGAGGAGTAGTCATCAGGCAGCGTTGAGAATCTTTCCTCAATGTCGGCGCGGATCTTGTCCAGAGCCTCGTCCTCGGGTATGCCGGCCTGCTCAAACAATGCGCTCTTATCAACATTTTCTTCGCTTTGAGTATTGATATTGTAAACCCAGAAGCTGCTTTGAGGTGTGTCCATTGTTCGGTTCTCAATTACAAGGCTCAGAATTTCGCCGTTTACAGGGGCGATGTAGTCGGTTCTGGAGTGTGTATCGGTGCCGTCAGCGGTTTCGGAGCCGAGCTCCGTTTCAAAGTCGTTTTTTATTTCAGCGTTGATAGCGGCGGCGTCCTCGCTGTCGATCTTTAAAAGCGGAATGCGGTTCCTTATATTGTCGCCGCTGATGTCGGTTTCGCCCGTGATCCCAAAGCTGCCCGAAAACGGCGCGCTGTATTCCTTAGCGGTGTAAACGTATTCACCGTCGGAATCATCACCGGGCGTTGAAGTTGCTTCCGTTTTGTCGGCAGGCACAGATGTTTCAGCCGTTTTTGTTTCTTTGGGCGTTGAAGATGAGGCGGCAGATGAGCCGGAGCCTTGTGATGACGAGGTCGTTGAGCATGAGCAAAGCGAGTACAGCGCCAAAGACAGCGCCAATGACGCCGATAACAATTTAAAGCCGAGTTTCATTTATAAAGCCACCCCTTCCGCCTGTATATAAATATAATATCATAAAAATTTTAACAAATCAATGATATCTTAATAGAATTTAACAGCATTTTTGAGCGAAAACAGCTCCGGGTGAATTCCCCGAAGCCGTTTTCTCGGTATGAAAATATGAAAGAATTAGAGGAAAAAAGCTGATTTACATTCTGAAGCCGCCCATATCTCCGCCGGGGCCTCCCATTCCGCCGTGACCGCCCATCATCTGGTTAGGGATGGTGTCGGTTTCCTCACCGTTGATGATAAGTGTGCCGCCTGTCTTTTCGGCTTTGCCGTCGTAGTCGCATGTGGACTGTCCTGTGATGTCGATTGTGCCGCCCGTAATGTACAGGTCGCCGTTGGAGTCGATGCCGTCGGTGTCGCCCTGACCCATGGTGATTTTGATGTTGCCGCCGTTTATGGTGACGCAAACGCTCTGAGCTGTGGATTTTCTCGACGCGTTGATTCCGTCGTCGCTTGCGGATATTGTTATGCTGCCGTCGTTGATGGTGACATTTGTAGCCTCAAGACCTTCGGCGCTGCTGATGTTGAAGGTTCCGCCGTCGATTACAAGGGTAGTAGTTGCCTGAATGCCGTCGCTGCCCGCGGTAATATCAAAGGTTCCGCCGCTGATGTAGATGCTGCCTTTGGTGTTGTCGTCGTGATTTTCGCAGTGTAAGCCGTCCTTCTGAGTGTTGATGGTAATGTTTCCGTCGGCTACCGAAATGCTGTCGTTGGCTTCAACAGCGTCGGCGGTGCAGCTGATGATTATTGTGCCGCCTGTGATTTTGATATCATCCTTGCCCGAAATGCCGTTGTCGGTTGAGCTGATGTTGAGCTTACCCTCACCGTTGAGCACGATATCGTCCTTTGAGAAGATAACCGCGTCGGTATTGGTGTCGCCGTCAGCGGTAAAGCTGCCCGATACCGTCAGGGTGTTTTCGGAGCCGTTTGCCGTTGTAACAAATACCTTGTCGGCGTTCTTCACATAAATGCAGGGCGAATCGGCGTTTGTGATATTTGCATTTTCAAGCACAAGCTGAACCTTTGCGTCGTCTGCCGCGTCAACAATAATACTAACGTCCTTTGCCGTGCCGCTTATAATGTAAACGCCCGCCTCGGTTATTGTAACGTCCTTGCCGTCGCTGAGGGTAAGCTTTTTAGCGTTTGACGTATCTGCTGTCTGGGTGAGGTCGCGGTCGGTAAATACCGAGCTGCTGTCAGCCGAGGTATTGGACGCCTCTGCGCTTGACTTCGACGTTGTCTGAGAAGACGCCTGCGATGAAGAGGCGGTGCTGCTTGTGCTGCTGCTGCACGCGACAAGAGATGCTGATAACATAGTAATTAAAGCGATAGCTGAAATTCTTTTTAACATTTTATGTCCTCCTTTGAATATGTGACTTGGTTTATTTCCTTCTGTGATTTGGAGTATATACCTATAAACTTAAAAGAACCTTAAAATGAAAAAACTTTTTTAAAAAAATATCCGGCCGGAAGCAGAACTCTTTCTTGGGCAGTTCTGTCATCCGACCGGTTAATTATTATATTCAGTCCTCGGCTTTTCTCATCGAAATAAGCTTTTTGACGTAGTTGATTACTTTCTTGTGGAAAACAATGAGCAGAATCAGGATAATGCCGACAAACGAGTAGCGGAGTATCGGCACTTCATAGGTCGTCGTAAGCAGCAGCCCCGAAATAACAAAGCATGCCGAAACGCCAATCAGCACCTTTGTATCATACACCTTAGCGCGGTCAAGATGTTTTCGGCAAACCCAGCGCATACAGATATAATGCCCTGCGGCGTAAAGTATGTAGCAAATCAGCGTGGTGTAGCCCGCCGCTACATAACCGAAGTCAAACCAGCGCGGACTGAGGAAAAGATAGTTCAGCGCAATGTTCAGAACCGCGCCCGAAACGCTTGCCGCCATGATGAACCAGGACTTTTCAAAGTAGAACTGGAACGACGCGAACATGTCGTACATAAACATGAAGAACACGCTGAGCGCTACGGGCGGAATGACCCATTTGGCGTCGCTGTACTCGGGCGGGGCAAAAAGCGAAATAGCCTCGGGAGCAAGCATGATGAGCGTCAGGTTAGCCACCGCTATGATAAGCATTGCCGAGTAGACAACATGCCCTATATCCTGCGGCTTGCGGTCCTTTATTTTGCGGTAAATCCACGGTCCCATCGTCTGGGTGATAGCCGTGTTGAACATGGTCATTATTACGGCGACCGAATACGCAAGGCTGTAAATACCCGCAGCGCTTTCGCTGACATAGCGGCTTATCATTATTCTGTCCGAGCCGTAGAGCACTGTCTGCGAAAGATAATGCGGTATCAGCGGAAGATTGAATTTTAAAGCGTAGAGCCAGTATTTTTTTGAATAGAACTTTTTGCCGCGCTTCATCTGAATAAAGAAGCACCATATGTAGGCGGCGACATTGACGACCAGCAGGCCAAGGATTCGCGCTGTGGCCTTGTAAGCTGGCTCGGAAAGCTTTACCAAAACGATTCCGATAGCGGGCTGTGCTATCATAACGGCGATAGTAAGGCCTACAAGCAGCCGGTACTTATTGTTTACCCTCTGCTCTGCCGACCAGAACTGAAACGCCGAGGTCGTCCAGATTATAACAAGCATAAACGACATCTGAACGGTGTTCAAATGGAACAGCTCGTTGAAAAAGTCGTGGAATATAAAGTAAATTATCGTCCACGCGCTGCACAGCGAAAGTGTTAGTCCCTGTAATGATGAGGCGTAGATTTTTGCCTCATGCTCAAATTTTACAAGCCCCTGCAAAAACACGCCGTAAAACAGGTTCAGTGTGACGATTACCGAGATAATGCCCATCCATGACTGAAATACATTGTATTCGCCGTACTGCCCGGTGGTAAGCAGGCGTGTGAAAATCGGCGTGGAAATTACCGAAATAGCTTTTTGCAAAAACGTACTTATCAAAAACCAAAGCGACGCTCTTACCTGAACAGGCATGGATGTATATTTAGTTTTTAGCTTTGAAATCATACCATGCCCTTCTTTACGGCACATGACGGCAGTAATCCTTAAACGGCCATCATCCGTGCCTTATAATATATAAACGGAAGATTTTTCAGTGCTATTTACGACGGAAAATGAATCTTTTGACTTTGCTTCCGAGAACTTTTGATTTGCGCATCACCCACCTAAGCGGATAAATAAGGTTCCAAAAGCGCGCGTAAAGCTTATATCCCGCGGAATCAACAGAGTGATCCCTGCCTTTGCGTTTGAACTCGGTGAGCACGCCGAGAACCTCGCTGTCGGGCACATATTCTTTTTTAAAAGTATTATCGCCGCGGATTATATAGCAGTCATCTTTTAGGCCGATAATGCGGTGCAGTACATATCCGCCTGTTTTTCTGCGGTACAGGGGAACGTCGTATTTTTTTAGCCTGCCCTCAAATTTGCGCACGGTTACAAGATCCCTGTTTTGTTTCAGCATAGGGCGCATACTTACGCCGCGGGTTTTGTAAACAATTACGCCGTCGCGCTCAAGCATCTGTTCAATATGCGATTTTTGGCTCATTCTACAATAGCGCCGACCTTGCGCAGGGTCTCGATGATCATGTCAACGTCAGAGGCAATTTCTTCTCTTTCGGCCTCGTATTTTTCCAGCATCTTATCAACAACCTCATCGCGGGTAGTTTCTTCCTTAAGCAGGTCGATGATCTCGGCAGCGGTCTGATTGCTTCGGATGATCCCGTTGAAATTGGAGTCTCCCGTAGCTACCATTACCTGAGTATCGTCGATTTGCTGAGTCAAAAAGTTTTCGTTGAGTTTCATGTGTTGTCCTTTCCGCAATTGCCGCAAGACATAATTGCACATAATAATTCATTCTATTATATTATACCACGTTTTGCAAGACAGTCAACAGCTATTTTAATTATATAGAAAAAAACAGACAGGATTTCTCCCATCTGTTTTTATGCTGAAACCTAATAAAAAGCAGACACTCTTTGCGGTCTGTTATCCTCAATGCTTCATTGTCGTCCCGGCAAGGCGTCCTTCGCCTCGTCTGACGAAAAATAACCTTGCAAATCTAAGTCTGCTTCTTATCAGGAATCAGTATAAAGAAGCGCGTTTAAAGCGGTTATCGCAGCGTCCTTATCAGCCTTGCATTTGAGGTGATACAGCTTTGTTTTGCCGAGCAGCTTTTTCTGAAGGTTCAGGATCACAGCCACCTCATCGGCGTTCTCGCCCATCAACGACGCTTTGTAAATCTGCATAAACATCTTGCCTTCATCTATCGGCTCGATCTCGTTTTTTTCGCCGCGCTCAAGCCAAATTATCGCCCTTAGAGGTGCGCTCTCAGCTTGGATACTGTCTTTGACCATTCCCCACGGCGTGGGATATATTAGCGGAACGCCGCCGCTGAGGCGTATCAGCGGCTTGTCGTCGTTAATAATAAACGAGCGCTCGCCCAAAACCTCTTTCCACAGGGCGGTATGTGTTGATTTTCCCATTCCGCTCGGAGCGATAAACAAATAGGCGTTTCCGTCGGCTGCTACCGCCGAGCCGTGAACAAGCAGCACGCCGCGCTTTAATAAAGATTTCGCCATTAAATAGTGGATCGTGTGAAATTCCAGTTGAGCCGGCGGACGCTTGGGAAGCTCGCTGAAGCGCCTGCTGTCGGTGCGGATAAAGTCGGCGCGGATCTTTTCCAGATCTCGGTCGGTGGGGCAAAGGGGTATCTCGCCCCTGCTCTCGATGGTAAAGCCGGTAAACCAATACGGCACTGCAGGGTCGCTGTACTCTATGTAAAAGGTCTCGTCCGCTATTTTAACGTTTAATTCGTTCATTTTTCCTTTTGTATTCCTTTATAAGCTTTTTGAAATCCGCTGTCGGAAGCTCGGTGCCGCCGTCGGTTATTTCGTTTGAAATTTTTGTGGTGTCCGGGGTAATATACGCCGAAAAGGCGTTGCCCGCAAAGCTTGCGCAGGGTTCGCCGTCTTTAAGTACGCTGTTTACGGCGTCAAGAAGGTTTTGAAGCAGACCTCTTTCCGCAAGCAGCATTTCGCCCGCGATAACGCATCTTTCATCTTCGGATCTCACCTCGGCAATCGGGTGCTTGCCGTGTGTCGTCGTTATTTTATACTTAAGCATGCTTATTCTCCTTCATAAACCGGGTACGCCGTAGTTATCTTTTGGTTGTTGTCGAGATACATGTCGATTTCCAAGTTGCCGCTGTAGCCGATCCAGAGCGAGCCGTGAGGGTTGCTTTTATCGCCGAGGGCGTCATTATAAGCCTCGTTTATAGCGTCGACTACCTGCTGAGGCGACCAATCCTCGGGATAAAACGAGCTAAAGCCGTTCTTTTTAACGCCGCTTACCTTGACCTTTGCGGTAAACACGCCGTGATTATCCTTATTGCTCTCAGTCCCGGAAATTATCTTGCCCTTGCTGTCGGTCACCTTTGAGTAGTGGTAGCCGGTGGCGTTGCCCTTGCTGTTTATCGTTCCGTCAAAAATATGCACGAGCGTCTTTTTGGCGAAGTTCTCAACATTGCTGAGCTTTTTGATGTCCGCCATCGTATAGCTTTTTTCAGCGCCGCTCTCGGCTTTTGACGATTCGGTTTGCGATGAAGCCGCTTTTGAAGTTTTAGCCTTTGACGAGGCGGATCTTGACGACTGTGCCTTTGATGAGGCGGCTTTTGACGAGGCCGCGCCTGACGATGAGCTGCTGCCCAAGTCGAGCTTACAGCCCCCGAACAACAGGCAAAGGCATAAAAACAGCGGCATTAAGCGCTTTAGTTTCATCTTGTATCCTCCTTTACGATTCGTTTTGTTTTCCATTTTCCGCTTCTCCAGCGCAGCGTCATAAGCGCGCCGCGGAATAATTCGTCGGCAGCAAGCGCCGCCCAAAGTCCGTACAGTCCCCAGCCCGCGACGACCGCAAGAAGAAATGAGCCCAGTACGCTTATCGCCCAGTTAGAGAATATAGCGCAGGCGGTGGGGAAGTACACGTCGCCCGCTCCTCTCAGGCAGGCAATAAGCACAAGATTTGTTGCGCGCCCCAGTTCAAGCGCGACGTTGATAAGCAGCACCGCCGCGCCCAGCTCTATCACCGTCGGATCGGAGGTGAACAGCCCCATGAGCGGATACCTGAAAGCGGCTCCGATCACGCTTACCGAAAGCGCTATTCCGAGCGCCGTAAGATGAGAGCGGATGCCCTGACGGTATGCTTCGTCGGTTTTGTTCGCTCCTATAAGGTGCCCCGTGATGATCTGCGACGCCTGACCTATAGATATTGCGAAGATGTAGAAAAACATCGTAATATTCTGGACGTACGTTTTGGCAATAAGCTGTTCAGACGTGAGGAAGTTAAGTACGATAGAGGTGATAACAAGCTGCGAAAGATTGTATAAAAAGGTCTCCATAGCGCCCGGAACGCCTATTTTTAGCATTCCGCCCACATCCTTAAGCGGAAACGGCTTAAGGTATTTGAATATTGACGGCTTTTCAACCTTTTTGAACAGCACTACGGCAAGAACCGCCGTGCCGATAACGCGGCTTATTGAGGTCGCTGCCGCAACGCCCGTTACGCCCATATCAAAGCCGAGGACAAACAGAATATCAAGCCCCGTGTTGATTATGTTCATTCCCACGGTGACATACATCGAGATTTTTGTCATGCCGTGGTTGCGGATGATTACCGCCATCGCCGTAAGCGCACCCTGCAAAAACATGAATCCGCCTACTATAGATAAGTATTCGCATGACAGGCTCAAAATCTCGCCCTTAGCCCCTATAAAGCTGAGTATCGGGCGGTTAAAAAGCAAAAACACAGCGCTGACAATGATTCCCGTAAACAGGTTAAGGGCTATTGAGAGCGCGGCGATTTTTGACGCCGATTTCTCCTGCTTTGCGCCAAGGTACTGCGAAATCAGTACGGCGCTCGCGGTCGATACCGTCGAAAACAGAATGGTGGTTATCGAGGTCGCCTGATTTGCCGCGTTGACCGAGCTTGCCGCCAGGTCGTTGTATTGGCTCAGCACAAACACATCGACTATGCCGAGCAGCATAAACAGCGCCGTTTCTATAAAAATCGGCCACGCAAGACTGAAAAGTGTAAGCTTTTTCTCGCGCATATTTGTCACCTTACAGTAATAAGAATGCCGTTTTTCTTTAGTGTTTCGCCGTCGAAGCAGTTTGAGAACAATACTTTGCCGTCGGGCTTTACTTTGACGCCGCGCGTCTCCGCGTTCAGATAAACGGTCAGATTCTCCTTTTGATAGCGCACAAGCCTCGGATGTTCGTCGTCAAAAATAAACTTCAGCTCGTCGCGCTTGACGCAGGGATGCTCGCTGCGCAGCTTTACAAGAGATGCGACCTTGCTTGTGAAATCATCATATCTGCCCGCGTCGATCTCGTCCCATGGCATTGTGCTGCGGTTATAGGGGGTGTGCTTGCCGGGCATCGCTATCTCGGTGCCGTAGTAAAGGCTGGGCGTGCCCGCCATAGTCAGCAGAACCGTAAGCTTTTGCAGCAGTTCGTCGCTGTTTTTGCAGCTCTCGCGCACGCGGGCGGTGTCGTGGGTGTCGAGGAAGTTGAACATAACCTCGTTTATCTGCTTTGGATAAAGCGCACGGCAGAAGTTGAGCCTGCGCATAAAATCGCGCGAGGTCATCGTGTTGTCGTGCCAGAAATCGCCCACGGCGCCCGGGAACGGATAGTTCATGACCGCGTCGTACTCAACGCCGTTGAGCCAGCTTATCGAGTCCATCCAGATCTCGCCCAACAGGTAAACGTCGGGGTTCTTCTCCTTCAGCTCGGAGTTCAGCCTGCGCAGGAAGGTGTGCGATATTTCGTCGCCCACGTCAAAGCGTATTCCGTCGATTCCAAAGTCGCTTACCCAGTGCAGGCAAAGCTCGGTAAAGTAATTCTGAACGGCGGGGCAGTTCGTGTTGAGCTTAGGCATCGGCGACCAGAACGAGAACGTGAAAAATCTGCCGTCAGCCACGGTGAAGTCGTCCTTTACAAAATCGTCTTTGTTGATAAAGAACCAGTCGAAGTATTTTGAATCTCGGCCCTTTTCGCAAACGTCCTTCCAGGCGAAGAATTTTGAGCCGCAGTGATTGAACACAGCGTCCAGCATAATGCGGATACCGTTTTTGTGAGCCGTTTCAACAAGGGTGACAAAGTCCTGCTCGGTGCCGAAGTCGGGGTCTATCGTATAGTAGTCAAAGGTGTTGTATTTGTGGTTGGAGTTCGACAAAAAAATCGGAGTAAGGTAAATGCCGCTTATCCCAAGCTTTTTAAGATATGGCAGGCGCTCGGTGATCCCGCGCAGGTTGCCGCCGTAAAGGTCGTTAAAGCCGGGCTTTGAAAAGTCGCCCCATTCGCGGAACTTTTCGCTCTCTGGCGATCCTTTGGCGCGGCAAAAGCGGTCTGGCATTATCTGGTACCAAACCGTGTCGCGCACCCATGAGGGCGGCTTTATTACATCGGAGGGGTTAAGCCACGGAAACTTGAAAAATTCGGTAGAAATGCGGTTTCGCTCGCTCTCCTTACAAATCTTATTTTCAAAAATGCAGTATTTTTCGCCGTTCGACTCAACAACAAAGTAGTATTGAAGCCGCTTGAACTCGGGTTTAATAGCAATTGTCCACACCATATGGTTCTCAAGCTCATAAAGCGGCGTCATTTGTGAAACAACGCCATCCCAGACGTGCTGCCTTTTAAGCTCGTGGATAAAGGGATCCTCGCTTACAGCGTAGGCTCTGTCAACGTCGTGACCTGTCCATAAATTAAGCACAACGGTGTTCTCGTCAAGCGCGTAGCAGTCGCTTCCGGTCGAGCGGTGCCTAATTGCGGAAATATTCATGCCGTTTCACCTCCGTATATTAAATACATTATAAAGCTTCAATATGAAGTTTATCTGAAGAAGTATTATAAACTTATTTAATTTTATCATAATCCTCATCAATAATCAATTCATTCCCGGCACATTTTATTCATATACTTGTATGTAATATGATTAAGAGGTGGTTTTATGATAACTGCGCTGAGCATTAAAATTCCCGAAAAGAAAAAAGGTTTGCGTTCGTTTGCGGACAAACTCAGGAGCGACAGGGTAGAGGCTGAGGATAAAACCGCGGGCAGCGTTACGCTTCGGCATATTGTTTATACAAGCTACAGCGGCGAGCTTAAGCTTGAAAGGCTCAATTCCCTCGCGGGCGTGGAGCGGTGCCGGCTTTTGTGCAGCGAAAGGCTGATCTTCCCGAGGCAAAGCGGCTACAGGCGGTTTTGCTCTACGGCGTTTTCATCGCGGCTATGTACAAATTTTGCTCTAGGTGTGCTCAAAAGCTTTAAAAACGCTGCTGACCTGCGTGTAGCTATTTACGACCCTGCGGCTTATTGCGCCGACTATTTGCTTTCGGTGCTTGAATACTGCGCCGACGTCACGGTGGTGACAAGCTGTTTTGAGCCGTATTTTTGTGCAGCCGACCGCGCTCTTTGCAAGCTTGGGGCGGCGGTAATGGTTACGGGAAACCGCAGCGAGCTTGAACGAAGCGACTTTGTTATCGCTCCTCAGCCCATATCTGAGGAAATAAAGCTAAAGCGCGGCGCCGTTTTGCTTGCGGTAAGCCCGCCGCCGAAGGACATTAAGTGCAAAGCCTTTTACAAATATCACTTCAAAATGCCAAACACTTTCGCAAAGCTAAAGCCCTTTGATTTGAGCGAGGAATACTTTTGTTCAGCCCTTTATACAATAGGCGGTCAGCACCAGCTCGGCTCAATTCTGCCGCTGAGCGCCGAGGGCAGCCGTGGGGTGCGCTCAATAAGCGAATTTGCTCAGCTTTTGCTTGACAACCGATAATAAAAAGAATATAATAAATAGGTTAGCTAAGTTACTAATATCAGGGACAACCGTTCCAAATGAAAGGATTGATAAATAATGGCGTCAAAACCCACGATGCTTACTGAGGAAGGCCTCAGAAAACTTGAAGAGGAACTTGAATATTTACATAACGTAAAGCGTAAAGAAATCGCTGAAAAAATCAAGGTTGCGCGTTCCTACGGCGACCTTTCCGAAAACAGCGAGTACGACGACGCCAAAAATGAGCAGGCTATCATGGAGGCGCGCATAACGACTATTGAGGCCATCCTCAAAACCGCCGTTATCATTGATGAAACAAACACATCAAACGACCGCGTACACCTCACCTCGCTCGTTACGGTCGAGATGCTCAGAACAGGCAGACAGGTGCAGTACCGCATCGTCGGCTCAGGCTCAAACGAGGCTAACCCCAAGGAGGGCAAAATCTCGGACGAGTCGCCCATCGGCATGGCTCTTATGGAAAAGAGCGTAGGCGATGTTGTCGAGGTTGAAACACCCGGCGGCGTAGTTGAGCTTAAGGTATTGGAAATCAGTAAGTAATATAAAACAGGAAGGACGTTTTCTATGAGCCAGAAGCCACAGCAGGCAAATACAGGCGATGTAATCCGGGTGCGTTACGACAAGCTTGACGCTCTGAGAGCGGCGGGCAGAGACCCTTTTGTGACAACCACCTCCGACAGAGATACATATACTCAGCAGATCAAAGACAGCTTTGAGGAATTTGAAAACAAGGACGTCTGCGTTGCCGGCAGAATCATGTCCAAGCGCGGCAAGGGCAAGGTCTCTTTTCTCGATCTGCACGACAAAACAGGCAAGATCCAGATTTTCGCAAAGTTTGACGACCTCGGCGAGGAGGACTACGGCTTCCTTAAAAAGTGGGACATCGGCGACATCGTAGAGGTAAAGGGCTTTGTTTTCAAGACACAGATGGGCGAGATATCGATCCACGCAAAGGCAGTGCGCATGCTGTCAAAGTCGCTCAAGCCCCTGCCCGAAAAGTACCACGGCCTTACAAACACCGACCTTAGATACCGTCAGCGTTACGTCGACCTTATTATGAACCCCGACGTAAAGGACACCTTTGTAAAGCGTTCGCAGATCATCAGCAGCATCCGCCGCTTCCTTGATAATCAGGGCTTTATCGAGGTTGAAACTCCCATGCTCGTAGCAAACGCGGGCGGCGCCGCGGCAAGACCTTTCACAACTCACTTCAACGCTCTTGACGAGGACTTAAAGCTCCGTATTTCTCTTGAGCTTTACCTCAAAAGGCTTATCGTAGGCGGTCTTGAGCGCGTTTATGAAATCGGCAGAGTGTTCCGCAACGAGGGCGTAGACACCCGCCACAACCCCGAATTTACGCTCATGGAGCTGTATCAGGCATACACAGACTACAACGGCATGATGGATCTGACCGAGAGAATGTACCGTCACGTTTGTCAGGAGGTTCTCGGTACCACCAAAATCACCTACAACGGAATCGAGATCGACTTCGGCAAGCCGTTTGAGCGCATTACGATGATCGACGCCGTTAAAAAGTACGCCGGCGTCGACTTCAACGAAATTAAGACCGACGAGGAAGCAAAGGCTGTTGCCAAGGAGCACCACGTCGAGTTTGAGGACAGACATAAAAAGGGCGATATCCTCAGCCTGTTCTTCGAGGAATTTGCCGAGGAGCACATGATCCAGCCCACCTTTGTAATGGATCACCCCATCGAGATCTCTCCGCTCACCAAGAAGAAGCCCGAGGATCCCAATTACGTTGAGCGCTTCGAGATGTTTATCAACGGCTGGGAGATGTGCAACGCATACTCCGAGCTCAACGATCCAATCGACCAGCGCGAGCGCTTCAAGGCTCAGGAGGAGGCTCTTGCCCAGGGCGACGAGGAGGCAAACACCACCGACGAGGACTTTCTCAACGCGCTCGAAATCGGTATGCCACCGACAGGCGGCATAGGCTACGGCATCGACCGCATGGTAATGCTCCTCACCGATTCGGCAGCGATCAGAGACGTTTTGCTCTTCCCGACAATGAAATCCCTCGACCAGCCGAAGAAGCAGGAAAAGGAGAAAGAACTGCCGGCGGATTTCGAATGCGCCTGCAATACCTGCCCTTCTCAGGAAGCCTGCAAGGCTGCGCAGGAAGCGGCATCAACCGACGTGTCATGATAATGACATAAGTAAAACCGCATATTATCAAACTATCACAGGCAGCTTTTTACGAGGTTGCCTGTTTATTTTATAGACAAATCGGAGTATTCGTGTTATAATCTTAGCAGCATAAATCAGGATTTGCGGAGGTGTAGTGATGAGTAAGACGGTCAGAAAAATCATTGCCATAGGCGGCGGTGAAAATGGCAGGATCAATAGTAAAGGTGAAAAACTGCCT